>NZ_SOPU01000003.1:93299-139723 GCF_004402115.1 Pseudomonas sp. F01002
GGGCGGCGATTCGTGAACAGCTTCTTTCGAGAGCCTACCGGCCCAGTCCGGTAAAGCGTGTAGTCATTCCCAAACCTGACGGCGGTGAGCGCGAGTTGGGTATCCCAACGGTCACCGACCGCTTGATCCAGCAAGCGTTGCTGCAAGTGTTGCAGCCTCTGCTTGATCCAACCTTCAGTGAGCACAGCTACGGTTTTCGTCCGGGGCGCTGTGCGCAGGACGCCGTTTTGGCGGCTCAGCGTTACGTGTCCTCGGGGCGCAAGGTGGTCGTGGATGTTGACCTGGAAAAATTCTTCGACCGGGTCGATCACGACATTCTGATCGACCGTTTACGCAAGCGGATTGCGGATCGGGCGGTTATCCGGCTGATTCGCGCCTATCTGGATGCGGGAACGCTGATCAATGGCGTGGTCGAGAAAAGCCGCTGCGGGGCGCCGCAAGGCGGCCCACGCTGTCGCCGTTGCTGGCGAATGTGCTGCTGGACGAAGTGGACCGAGAGCTTGAGCGCAGGGGACATTGTTTTGTGCGCTATGCCGATGATGCGAACGTGTATGTTCGCAGTCAGAAGGCGGGGCAGCGGGTAATGGCCCTGCTGAGGCAGCTGTACGAAAAGCTGCACTTGAGCGTCAACGAGAACAAGAGTGCGGTGGCGAGTGCGTTCGGCCGCAAGTTTCTGGGCTACGAGTTGTGGTCGGGCCGCGGTGAGGTCAAACGTGCTGCGTCCTATAAAGCGCAGAAGCAGTTCAAGCAACGAATACGCTGGTACACCTGACGCTCATGTGGCCGTAGCTTGCAGCTGATTGTCGACGACCTGCGACCTTACATTTTGGGTTGGAAAGCTTACTTCGGGTTGTCGCAAACTCCAGCCGTCTGGTGTGAGCTGGACGAATGGATACGGCACCGACTGCGAGCGATCCAGCTTAAACAATGGAAGCGCGGAACGACGACGTATCGTGAGCTGCGAGCACTTGGCGCGAGTAACCAGGTGGCGCAGAAGGTGGCAGGAAACACCTGCCGCTGGTGGCATAACAGTCGTCTGGAGCTGAACCGCGTGCTTACTATTGCGTGGTTCGACAGGCTGGGATTAGTACGTCTCTCATAACCTCAATCTCTCGAACCGCCCGGTGCGGACCCGCATGCCGGGTGGTGTGGCAGGGGCGCGGCCTGTGACGGCCGTCCCCTATGCCGATGCCTGCGATTTATGTACCGCCGCTAATCCCTTGTGGGAGCGGGCTTGCTCGCGAAGGCGATGTAATATTCAGCATTTATGTTGGATGACGCACCGCTTTCGCGAGCAAGCCCGCTCCCACATTGGACCTGTGGTGTTTTCGGCGATTGGATTTCAGGCATAAAAAAAGCACCCCGAGGGGTGCCTTTTCTGGCTGCTCGCTTAGCGTTTCAGCGAGGCCGGCAGGTGCGGCTGGATGGCCGTCAGTACTGCTTTGAAGCATTTGGTGTTACCGGCAACGACGTGGCCTTTCTCAAGGAAGTCGTGACCGCCGGTGAAGTCGCTCACCAGGCCGCCTGCTTCCTGAATCAGCAGGGCGCCTGCAGCCATGTCCCACTCGGACAGGCCTGACTCCCAGAATGCGTCGAAACGGCCGGCCGCTACGTAAGCCAGGTCCAGGCTCGCCGAGCCAGCGCGGCGGATGCCGGCAGTCTGACCAACCAGGGCGCGGAACATGCCCAGGTAGTTGTCGAGGTTGTCCATCTGGTCATCGCGGAACGGGAAGCCGGTACCCAGCAGAGCGCCGTCCAGGCTGGTGCGGCCGCTGACGCGCAGACGACGACCGTTCAGTTGAGCGCCGCGACCACGGCTGGCGGTGAATTCTTCCTGGCGAACCGGGTCCAGAACAACAGCGTGTTCAAGGCGGCCGCGGTATTTGCAGGCGATGCTGACAGCGAAGTGAGGAATGCCGCGCAGGAAGTTGGTGGTGCCGTCCAGTGGATCGATGATCCACAGGTATTCTTCGCCTTCGCCGCTACCCGGGTGCATGCCGGTTTCTTCGCCGAGAATGCCGTGGGTAGGGTAGGCCTTGCGCAGCGCGTCGATGATTTTCTGTTCGGCGGCGCGATCCACCTCGGATACGTAATCCTTGGCGTCTTTTTCGTCGACCTTGATGGTATCCAGGCGCTCGATGGAGCGGAAGATCAATTCACTGGCGCTGCGGGCGGCGCGCAGCGCGATATTCAGCATGGGCTGCATGGATTTGTCACCTAAGGTTGTTAAAGAAAGCCGGGCATTCTATCAGAAAGTTTCTACAGGTGAAGGTCAGTGTTCGCTTTCATAGCTTAACGGTAGGTTGAGCTGTAAGATTCTGCTCCCCATTAACGTGTTCGAGAGCGCCTCCCTTGCTGCATAACATTCGTGTCGTCCTGGTCAATACCAGCCATCCCGGCAACATCGGCGGGGCTGCGCGTGCCATGAAGAACATGGGCCTGTCGCGGCTGGTGCTGGTCGAACCGCGGTTGTTCCCGCATCACGAAGCCGATGCTCGTGCTTCCGGTGCCGGTGACATCCTTGAAAACGCGCAAGTCGTCGCCACCTTGGAAGATGCCTTGGTTGGCTGCAATCTGGTGCTCGGCACCAGCGCCCGTGACCGTCGCATTCCCTGGCCGTTGCTCGATCCCCGCGAATGCGGAGTGAAAGTGGTCGAGGAGGCCGCGTCGGGTGCCGAGATTGCCTTGGTCTTTGGTCGTGAAGATTCCGGTCTGACCAATGAAGAGCTGCAGCGATGTCATTATCACGTGCACATCCCATCAGACCCTGAGTTCAGTTCGCTGAACCTTGGGGCGGCGGTGCAGGTGTTGAGTTATGAAGTGCGCATGTCCTGGCTCGCGGCCCAAGGCCAGCCGAGCAAGGTCGAGAAGGATGAAGTGGCGTCCACCAAAAGTGGTGAGCTGGCGACTATGGATGAGCTGGAGCGATTCTATGAGCACCTGGAGCAAACCCTGGTGGCCATTGAATTCCTCGATCCGGAAAAGCCGCGGCACTTGATGGCGCGCCTGCGCCGGTTGTACGGACGCAGCTCGGTCAGCCGGGCGGAAATGAATATATTGCGTGGCATCCTCACGGAAACCCAGAAAGCGGCCCGTGGTGAGCTTCTTAAGCGGAAGGATTAAAAATGTTCGAGCGTTTGCGTGAAGATATCCAGAGTGTTTTCCATCGTGATCCGGCAGCGCGCAACGCCTTTGAAGTTCTGACGTGCTACCCGGGCATGCACGCCATCTGGATCCATCGCCTGTCGTCGGCTCTGTGGGGTATGGGCTGGAAGTGGCTGGCGAGACTGGTGTCGAACTTCGGTCGCTGGTTGACCGGGATTGAGATCCATCCGGGCGCCAAGGTAGGTCGTCGCTTCTTTATTGACCATGGCATGGGCATCGTCATCGGTGAAACCGCTGAGATCGGCAACGACGTCACCCTTTATCAGGGCGTGACCCTGGGCGGCACCAGTTGGAACAAGGGCAAGCGTCACCCGACTCTGGAAGATGGTGTAGTGGTAGGGGCGGGCGCCAAGGTGCTTGGCCCGTTCACGGTCGGCGCCGGGGCCAAGGTCGGTTCCAATGCCGTGGTCACCAAGGCGGTTCCGGCGGGTGCGACGGTGGTCGGCATTCCGGGGCGGATCATCGTCAAGTCTGACGATGAGCAGGACGCCAAGCGTAAGGCCATGGCCGAGAAAATCGGTTTCGATGCCTACGGTGTCGGCGAAGATATGCCGGACCCGGTAGCGCGTGCGATTGGCCAATTGCTGGATCACTTGCAGGCGGTCGATGGTCGTCTGGAGGGGATGTGCGGGGCGTTGAAGGATCTGGGCAGTAATTACTGTGCCAAGGATCTGCCTGAGCTGCGTGAAGAAGACTTTGCCTGTGTGAAGGACAAGGATCAGAGTCAGGCCAGTTAAACCGAGTTGGCCCCTTCGCGAGCAAGCCCGCTCCCACAGGATGCTCATCGTCCTTGTGGGAGCGGGCTTGCTCGCGAAGAACGATAACGCGGTACTGCTGGCTGTAAGCGGCCCGCCTTTGCTATGATGCGGCCGCTCTTTTGCGGGTAATCCTGACTAAAGTACTAGGTCTTATAGTTGACTTAAATACTCGGGAATTGCATACTCGCCCCATTCTGAACTCCGTGGTAATTGTCCATGCGACTGACTACAAAAGGCCGATACGCCGTAACCGCCATGCTTGACCTGGCGTTGCACGCGCAGCACGGGCCGGTGTCCCTGGCCGATATCTCCGAGCGCCAAGGCATCTCCCTGTCCTACCTCGAACAGCTCTTCGCCAAATTGCGCCGCAGCAATCTGGTGTCCAGCGTCCGTGGTCCAGGCGGCGGCTATCAGCTGTCGCGCGACATGCAGGGTATCCAGGTCGCCCAGGTGATCGATGCGGTTAACGAATCGGTCGATGCCACCAAATGCCAGGGCCAGGGCGATTGCCATCAAGGCGACACCTGTCTGACCCACCACTTGTGGTGCGATCTGAGCCTGCAGATTCACGAGTTTCTGAGCGGTATCAGCTTGGCTGACCTTGTCACTCGCCGTGAGGTACAAGAAGTAGCCCAGCGTCAGGATCAGCGCCGTTGCAACAGCAAAGCGCCGCGCCTGGACAAGATTGAAGCGTCCGCCGTCGAATGACAGCCAAAGAGCTAGCGGCACGCCAGCCAGCCTGATTTAGGAGATAGTCCATGAAATTGCCGATTTACCTTGATTACTCTGCGACCACCCCGGTTGATCCGCGTGTAGCGCAAAAGATGAGTGAATGCCTGCTGGTCGACGGAAACTTCGGTAACCCGGCGTCCCGTTCCCACGTGTTCGGCTGGAAAGCTGAAGAGTCCGTCGAAAACGCTCGTCGTCAGGTCGCTGACCTGGTCAATGCCGACCCGCGTGAAATCGTTTGGACCTCCGGTGCCACCGAGTCCGACAACCTGGCAATCAAGGGTGCGGCGCATTTCTATGCCACCAAAGGCAAACACCTGATCACCACCAAGATTGAGCACAAGGCTGTCCTCGACACCATGCGCCAACTGGAACGTGAAGGCTTCGAAGTCACCTACATCGAGCCGCGCACTGATGGTCTGGTCACCCCAGAGATGATCGAAGCTGCCCTGCGCGACGACACCATCCTGGTTTCGGTCATGCACGTGAACAACGAAATCGGCACCATCAACGACATCGCAGCCATCGGCGAACTGACCCGTTCCAAGGGCATCCTGTTCCACGTCGACGCTGCTCAGTCCACCGGCAAGGTCGATATCGACCTGTCGAAGCTGAAAGTCGACATGATGTCGTTCTCTGCCCATAAAACCTACGGCCCTAAAGGCATCGGCGCACTGTACGTGAGCCGCAAGCCGCGTGTTCGCATCGAAGCGACCATGCACGGCGGCGGTCACGAACGCGGTATGCGTTCGGGCACTCTGGCGACCCACCAGATCGTTGGCATGGGCGAAGCCTTCCGCGTAGCCAAGGAAGACATGGTTGCCGAGAACATCCGCATCAAGGCCCTGAGTGACCGCTTCTTCAAACAGGTCGAAGGCCTGGAAGAGCTGTACATCAATGGCAGCATGACCGCCCGCGTACCGCACAACCTGAACCTGAGCTTCAACTACGTTGAAGGCGAGTCGCTGATCATGGCGCTCAAGGATCTGGCGGTTTCGTCCGGTTCGGCCTGCACCTCGGCTTCCCTTGAGCCTTCGTACGTACTGCGCGCCCTGGGCCGCAACGACGAACTGGCACACAGCTCGATTCGCTTCACCTTCGGCCGTTTCACCACCGAAGAAGAAATCGACTACGCCGCGCAGAAAGTCTGCGAGGCCGTTACCAAGCTGCGCACTCTGTCGCCGCTGTGGGACATGTACAAAGACGGTGTCGACATTTCGAAAATCGAGTGGGCGGCACACTGATTTCAAGTCGCCGCAAACCGGCCCTGTAAGACGCAGGTTTTCAGGGCTTAAGAGCGACTCTCTGATGAGTGAGGATTAAGAATCATGGCTTACAGCGAAAAGGTCATCGACCACTACGAGAACCCGCGCAACGTCGGCAAGATGGACGCGGAAGACCCTGATGTCGGCACCGGCATGGTCGGCGCTCCGGCGTGCGGCGACGTGATGCGTCTGCAGATCAAGGTCAACGAGCAAGGCATCATCGAAGACGCCAAGTTCAAGACCTACGGTTGCGGTTCGGCTATCGCCTCCAGCTCCCTGGCGACCGAGTGGATGAAAGGCAAGACTCTGGATGAAGCAGAGACCATCAAAAACACTCAGCTGGCTGAAGAACTGGCTCTGCCGCCAGTAAAAATTCACTGCTCCGTACTTGCTGAAGACGCTATCAAAGCGGCCGTTCGCGACTACAAGCAGAAGAAAGGCTTGATCTGACTTTCAAGTTTTGGCGACGAGTAAGGAGTCACCGATGGCTATCAGCATGACAGAAGCGGCTGCTCAACACGTGCGACGCTCCCTCAACGGGCGCGGCAAAGGTGAAGGGATTCGTCTGGGTGTTCGCACCACGGGCTGTTCCGGCCTTGCCTACGTGCTGGAGTTTGTCGACGAGGTGGTTGCAGAGGATCAGGTGTTCGAAAGTCACGGCGAGAAAGTGATCATCGACCCGAAAAGCCTGGCCTACCTGGACGGCACCGAACTCGATTTCGTCAAGGAAGGGTTGAACGAAGGCTTCAAGTTCAACAACCCCAACGTGCGCGGTGAATGTGGCTGCGGCGAAAGCTTCAACATCTGAGGCTGCGCGTGGGTACTCCTTGTCATTTCGCTTTATTTGAGCTGAAACCGAGCTTCCGTCTGGATCTCGATCAGTTGGCCACGCGCTACCGTGAGTTGGCGCGCGGTGTTCATCCGGACCGCTTTGCAGACGCTTCCGAGCGCGAGCAGCGGCTGGCGCTAGAGCAATCCGCGAGCCTCAACGAGGCCTACCAGACGCTCAAAAGTCCCCCAAAGCGCGCGCGTTACTTGCTCGCCATGGGCGGTCGCGAGCTGCCGCTGGAGGTCACGGTGCATGATCCGGAGTTTCTTCTGCAGCAGATGGAGCTGCGTGAAGAGCTCGAAGATCTGCAAGACAGCGCCGACCTGGCGGGTGTTGCAGTGTTCAAGCGTCGCCTGAAGACTGCGCAGGATGAACTGAACGAAAGCTTCGCAGCCTGTTGGGATGATGCAGCGCAACGTGAACAGGCCGAACGCCTGATGCGGCGCATGCAGTTCCTCGACAAGCTCACCTACGAAGTGCGCCAGTTAGAAGAGCGCCTCGACGATTAACCCAGTGCCGCTCCGGTCGCACGCCTGATATACAGATAAGTCCTGATAACGATGGCCCTACTGCAGATCGCCGAACCCGGCCAAAGTCCTCAACCGCACCAGCGTCGTCTGGCTGTGGGGATCGACTTGGGCACTACCAATTCGCTGGTCGCTGCATTGCGCAGTGGTCTTTCCGAGCCTCTGGCTGACGCTGACGGGCAGGTCATCCTGCCGTCTGCCGTGCGCTATCACGCTGATCGCGTCGAAGTCGGCGAGTCGGCCAAGCTGGCTGCCGCCACTGACCCTTTGAACACCGTGCTGTCGGTCAAGCGCTTGATGGGTCGTGGTCTCTCCGACGTCAAGCAATTGGGCGATCAACTGCCGTACCGCTTTGTCGGCGGCGAATCGCACATGCCGTTCATCGACACGATTCAGGGCCCGAAAAGCCCGGTCGAAGTTTCCGCCGATATCCTGAAAGTGCTGCGTCAGCGCGCCGAAGCGACGTTGGGTGGCGAACTGGTAGGCGCGGTGATCACCGTTCCGGCCTATTTCGACGATGCTCAGCGTCAAGCCACCAAGGATGCCGCCAAACTGGCCGGTCTTAATGTGCTGCGTCTGCTCAATGAGCCGACTGCCGCTGCTGTGGCTTACGGTCTGGATCAGCACGCTGAAGGCCTGGTCGCTATTTATGACCTGGGTGGCGGCACCTTTGATATTTCGATTCTGCGCCTGACTGGCGGTGTGTTTGAAGTTTTGGCTACCGGCGGCGACAGTGCGCTGGGCGGCGATGACTTCGACCACGCAATCGCTGGCTGGATCATCGATAGCGCCGGTCTGTCCGCCGACCTCGATCCGGGTGCGCAACGCCATCTGCTGCAAACCGCTTGTGCGGCCAAAGAAGCCCTGACCAATACCTCGACCGTTGAAGTCGCTTATGGCGACTGGAAAGCCGAGCTGACCCGTGAAGCCTTCAATGCGCTGATCGAGCCGATGGTTGCTCGCAGCCTGAAAGCCTGTCGCCGCGCTGTGCGTGATTCCGGCATCGAGCTGGAAGAAGTGCATGCCGTGGTCATGGTCGGTGGTTCGACTCGTGTGCCTCGCGTCCGCGAAGCCGTCGCAGAAGCCTTCGGTCGCGAGCCGTTGACCGAAATCGATCCGGATCAAGTGGTGGCCATTGGTGCCGCGATCCAGGCCGATACCCTGGCTGGCAACAAGCGTGATGGCGATGAGTTGCTGTTGCTTGACGTGATTCCGTTGTCCCTGGGGCTGGAAACCATGGGCGGACTGATGGAGAAGGTGATTCCACGCAACACCACCATCCCTGTCGCCCGAGCTCAGGACTTCACGACTTATAAAGATGGCCAGTCGGCCATGGCGATCCACGTATTGCAGGGTGAGCGCGAGCTGATCAGCGACTGCCGCTCCCTGGCACGCTTCGAATTGCGCGGCATTCCGGCGATGGTGGCCGGTGCGGCGAAGATTCGCGTGACCTTCCAGGTCGATGCCGACGGTCTGCTCAGTGTATCTGCCCGCGAACTGGGCTCGGGCATTGAGGCCAGCATCCAGGTCAAGCCGTCCTACGGTCTGACGGATGGCGAAATCGCCAAAATGCTCAAGGACTCGTTCCAGCACGCCAACGACGACAAGGTCGCCCGGGTGTTGCGTGAACAGCAGGTCGATGCCCAGCGCCTGATCGAAGCGGTGCAGGGCGCCCTCGATGTCGATGGCGAGCGTTTGCTCGACGCCGAAGAGCGCATGGTCATCGAATTGCAGATGCAGGAACTGACCGAATTGATGAAAGGTACTGATGGTTACGCCATCGAGCAGCAGACCAAGCGTCTGTCGCAAGTGACCGATGCCTTTGCTGCCCGCCGCCTGGACTCTACGGTGAAAGCCGCGCTGGCGGGGCGCAACCTGAATGAGATTGAGGAATAACGATGCCGCAGGTCATTTTTCTGCCACACGAGAAGTTCTGCCCGGAAGGTATGGTTGTGGAGGCTGAGCCTGGCACATCCATTCTCGAGCTGGCCCACGAGCACCATATCGAGATGGAAAGCGCCTGTGGCGGCGTCTGCGCCTGCACCACCTGTCATTGCATCATTCGTGAAGGCTTTGACTCGCTGGAAGAAGCGGATGAGCTGGAAGAAGACTTTCTTGATCGTGCCTGGGGTCTGGAGGCGCAATCGCGTCTAGGCTGTCAGGCGATCGTCGGGAATGAAGACCTGACTGTCGAAATTCCGAAATACTCGGTCAACCATGCGGCTGAAGCGCCGCACTGATTCAAGGAACTGAAATGAGTCTGAAATGGGTTGATGTGCTGGAAATCGCGATCCAGCTGGCTGAATCCAAGCCGGATGTGGACCCGCGTTACGTGAACTTCGTCGATCTGCACAAGTGGGTGCTGGCATTGCCGGAGTTCAGTGATGATCCGACCCGCGGTGGCGAGAAGGTGCTTGAAGCCATTCAGGCCGCCTGGATCGAAGAAGCAGAGTAGGAGCTGACGAGCGAAGCGAGGCTGCGATCTTTTCCGATGCCACTTGAATCTCAAGTGCAAGACCAGGATCAAAGGATCGCAGCCTTCGGCAGCTCCTACAGAAGGCGGAGGGTCGCGACCTGTAAGCCGTTAGGCAATACCAAAGAACCCGCGTATAATTCGCGGGTTTAATTTTTCGCAAATTACCGTTTCTGGAGTTACACCATGGCTGTTCAACGTACTTTCTCCATCATCAAGCCTGACGCTGTTGCAAAAAACGTTATCGGCGAGATCACCACTCGTTTCGAAAAAGCTGGCCTGCGCGTTGTAGCTTCGAAACTGAAGCAACTGTCCAAAGCTGAAGCTGAAGGCTTCTACGCTGAGCACAGCGCTCGTGGTTTCTTCGGCGACCTGGTTGCTTTCATGATCTCCGGTCCGGTTGTCGTTCAGGTTCTGGAAGGCGAAAACGCTATCGCTCTGAACCGTGAGCTGATGGGCGCTACCAACCCTAAAGAAGCTGCTGCCGGTACCATCCGCGCTGACTTCGCTGATTCCATCGACGCCAACGCTGTACACGGTTCGGACTCCGAAGCCGCTGCTGCTCGCGAAATCTCGTACTTCTTCGCAGCTACTGAAGTAACCACTCGCTAAGCATTGGCTTAAGAGTGAAGGTGAATCCATGACTACATCGACTGTAAAAACCAACCTGCTGGGTCTGACTCAGCTGGAAATGGAAAAATTCTTCGACTCAATCGGGGAGAAGCGTTTCCGTGCCGGTCAGGTAATGAAATGGATTCACCACCTTGGCGTCGATGATTTCGACGCCATGACGAACGTCAGCAAGGCCTTGCGCGACAAGCTCAAGGTTATTGCCGAGGTTCGCGGTCCTGAAGTTGTCAGCGAGGACATCTCCACCGACGGCACCCGCAAGTGGGTGGTGCGCGTGGCGTCCGGTAGCTGCGTCGAGACCGTGTACATTCCCCAGGGCAAACGCGGCACTTTGTGCGTTTCGTCCCAGGCAGGCTGTGCCCTGGATTGCAGTTTCTGCTCCACCGGCAAGCAAGGATTCAACAGCAACCTCACTGCCGCCGAAGTCATCGGCCAGGTGTGGATTGCCAATAAATCGTTCGGCAGCATCCCGGCGACCGCCGACCGTGCCATCACCAACGTGGTGATGATGGGCATGGGTGAGCCGCTGCTGAACTTCGACAACGTCGTGGCCGCCATGCATCTGATGATGGATGACCTGGGCTACGGGATCTCCAAGCGCCGCGTTACCCTGTCTACCTCGGGTGTGGTGCCGATGATCGATGAGCTGTCCAAGCACATCGACGTCTCCCTGGCGTTGTCCCTGCACGCACCGAACGACGCATTGCGTAACCAATTGGTGCCGATCAACAAGAAGTATCCGCTTAAGATGCTGCTCGAGTCGTGCCAGCGCTACATGTCGTCCCTGGGCGAGAAGCGCGTGCTGACCATTGAGTACACCTTGCTCAAGGACATCAACGACAAGGTCGAACACGCGGTCGAAATGATCGAGTTGCTCAAGAACATCCCGTGCAAGATCAACCTGATTCCGTTCAACCCGTTCCCGCATTCCGGTTACGAGCGCCCGAGCAACAACGCGATTCGTCGTTTCCAGGATCAGCTTCACCATGCCGGCTTCAATGTCACCGTACGCACCACCCGCGGTGAAGACATCGATGCTGCGTGTGGCCAATTGGTAGGGCAGGTGCTGGATCGCACCCGTCGCAGCGAGCGTTATATCGCCGTGCGTGAGTTAAGCGCCGAAAACGATATCGCGCAGAACGCTGCGAACAATAATTAAGAGAGGATCTCTATGTCCCTGCGCTTAGCGCTGCTTTTGCTGTTGGCCAGCCTGTGTGCTGGTTGTGTCCTGTCGGGCGATTTCAACCCGATGAAGACCAGCAAGGGCCGCGATGAGGCGCGCGTTGCCTATGTGCAGCTGGGCTTGGGGTACTTGCAACAGGGTATGACCGAACGGGCGAAAGTACCGTTGAAGAAAGCGCTGGACCTGGATGACTCGGATCCGGATGCCAACGCTGCGTTGGGCCTGGTATTCCAGGCCGAGATGGAGCCGGAGCTGGCGGATCAGCATTTTCGCAAGGCGCTGTCTTCCCGCCCCAACGATGCGCGAATCCTGAACAACTACGGCAGTTTTCTTTTCGAAGAAAAACGTTACAAAGAGGCGTACGAGCGCTTTGAACAGGCCGCCGCCGATACCTTGTATCCTGAGCGCTCACGGGTGTTCGAGAACCTCGGCATGACCGCTTCGAAGCTGGGGCAGTGCGATCTGGCGCAGCAGCAGCTGGAAAAATCCCTGCGTTTGAATCGCCAACAGCCACGTGCATTGCTGGAAATGGCTGAGTTGTCCTTCGAAGACAGGCATTATGTGCCCGCGCGTGACTATTACGATCGTTTTAGCCTGCTCACCGAGCAAAATGCACGTAGTCTATTGCTCGGCGTTCGGCTGGCAAAAGTGTTTGATGATCGCGACAAGGCCGCCAGTTTTGGCCTGCAACTAAAACGACTCTATCCCGGTACGCCGGAATATCAGCAATACCTGTCGGAGCAATGATGAAAGCGGCGCATCCCGAAGTTGTAGCAGCGAATCGCGTTAATCCCGGTGAGACCTTGCGCCAGGCCCGCGAAAGCAATGGCTGGTCGCTGGCCGAAGTGGCCCTCAAGCTCAACCTCACCGTCAATTCCCTGAGCAATCTGGAAGCCGGCGCTTTCGACAAGCTGCCTGGGCATACCTTTGCTCGCGGTTATATTCGCGCCTACGCGAAATTGCTCGGCATGGATCAAACCGTACTGGTCCAACAGTTCGACCAATCCACCGGCACCGACTCCCAGGGCAGCAACGTTCATAGCCTGGGACGTATCGAAGAGCCGGTTCGGGTTTCCCACACCATTTTGCGAGTTGTCAGCCTGCTGTTGCTGTTGGCAGTGATTGGTGGTGGTTTTGTCTGGTGGCAGGATCAAACCTCATTGCGCACCAAAGACCTGACTAGCCTGAGCCCGGAACACGTTGAAGTCGAAGGCGCTGACGGCACCACCCAGATCCATCCGCTGGACGAGCCGGAAGACCAGGCCGTCGCGGAAGGTCAGGCTGAAGGCTCGACGTCGCTGGCGTTGCCACAAGCCGAAAATTCCTCTGAAGCACCGGCCGAAGCTGAAGCGACCGCGCCTCCGACTGCACCTGCTGCGCCAGCGCCCGTTGCACCGACGCACAACACCGCTCCGGTTGTCGCGGCTCTGACCACGCCATCCCCGACTGCTCCTGTTGTATCAGCCCCGCCTGCGAGCGCCTCGGTTACTCCGACCATTCCCGCTCCAGCAGCGGCTGCTCCGGTTGCCGGCCAGGGTCAGGTTCAACTGCAATTCACTGCTGATTGCTGGACGCAAGTGACCGATGGCACCGGCAAGGTGCTGTTGAGCGGTCTCAAGCGCAAAGGCGAAAACGTTTCCGTGAGCGGCAAGCCACCGTTTTCCGTGCGTCTGGGGTTCGCCCGTGGCGCGCAGGTCAGCTACAACGGGCAGGTGGTTGATGTCGCTCCGTTCACCAGTGGCGAGACTGCTCGCCTGAAGTTGGGTCAATAAGTCATGCACGGCGAATCTCCAATCAAACGTCGCGAATCCCGCAAGATCTGGGTCGGTAACGTGCCCGTTGGCGGCGATGCGCCTATCGCTGTGCAGAGCATGACCAACAGCGACACCAATGACGTCGCCGCCACCGTGGCCCAGATCAATCGTCTGGAAGCGGCTGGCGTCGATATCGTGCGAATTTCCGTGCCCGACATGGATGCCGCTGAAGCCTTCGGCAAGATCAAGAAACTGGTCAAAGTGCCTTTGGTTGCCGACATCCACTTCGACTACAAGATTGCTCTGCGCGTAGCCGAACTGGGCGTTGACTGCCTGCGAATCAACCCGGGCAACATCGGTCGCGAAGACCGCGTGCGTGCGGTAGTCGATGCCGCCCGTGATCGCGGGATTCCGATCCGCATCGGCGTGAACGCCGGTTCCCTGGAAAAAGACCTGCAAAAGAAATACGGCGAGCCGACCCCGGCTGCGCTGGTTGAATCTGCCCTGCGTCACGTCGAGCACCTTGAACGCCTGAATTTCCAGGACTTCAAGGTCAGCGTGAAAGCTTCTGACGTGTTCATGGCCGTCGCCGCTTACCGCTTGCTGGCCAAGGAAATCGTCCAGCCGCTACACCTGGGCATCACCGAAGCCGGTGGTTTGCGTTCAGGCACGGTGAAATCCGCCGTGGGCCTCGGTATGCTGCTCGCCGAAGGGATTGGCGATACTATTCGCATCTCGTTGGCGGCCGACCCGGTTGAGGAAGTGAAAGTCGGCTACGACATTCTCAAATCCCTGCATCTGCGTTCCCGTGGCATCAACTTCATCGCCTGCCCGAGCTGCTCGCGGCAGAACTTCGATGTGGTCAAAACCATGAACGAGCTGGAAGGGCGCCTCGAAGACCTGCTGGTGCCGCTGGATGTCGCGGTCATCGGTTGCGTGGTCAACGGGCCGGGTGAAGCCAAGGAAGCCCATATCGGCTTGACCGGCGGCACGCCAAACCTGATTTACATCGACGGCAAGCCGTCGCAGAAACTGACGAATGACAATCTGGTGGATGAGCTTGAACGCTTGATCCGCCAGAAAGCGGCCGAAAAGGTCGAAGCCGACGCGGCAGTAATCGCCCGCGGCTAAGTCGAACGAATTTAAGGATTTATAGTGAGCAAGTCTCTGCAAGCCATACGTGGCATGAACGACATCCTGCCCGAGCAGACTCCCCTGTGGCGTCATTTCGAGGGCACCGTCTCGCGTTTGCTGGATAACTACGGTTACAAGCAGATCCGCATGCCGATCGTCGAGTTCACCGAGCTGTTCAAGCGCTCGATCGGTGAAGTGACCGACATCGTCGAAAAAGAGATGTACACCTTCGACGACCGCAACGGCGACTCCCTGACCCTGCGCCCCGAAGGCACAGCGGCCTGCGTGCGTGCGGTGCTCGAGCACGGCATCACCGGCGGTGGCCAGGTGCAGAAACTCTGGTACATCGGCCCGATGTTCCGCCACGAACGTCCGCAGAAAGGCCGTTATCGCCAGTTCCACCAGATTGGTTGCGAAGTCTTCAACCTCGACGGTCCGGACATCGATGCCGAGCTGATCGTACTGACCTGGCGCCTGTGGGGCGAGCTGGGCATTCGTTCTGCGGTCAAGCTCGAACTCAACAGCCTGGGCACTGCCGAGTCCCGCGGTCGTTATCGCGAAGCGCTGGTCGAGTTCCTTTCGGCCCGCCTGGACAAGCTGGACGAAGACAGCCAGCGTCGCCTGAAGACCAACCCGCTGCGGGTTCTTGATACCAAGAACGCCGACACTCAAGCGGTCCTGGTCGACGCGCCGAAAATGGCCGACTACCTCGACGAAGAATCCCGCGTGCACTTCGAGGGCCTCAAGGTTCGCCTGGACGCCGCCGGCATTCCTTACGTGATCAACCCGAAGCTGGTTCGCGGGTTGGATTACTACAGCAAGACCGTTTTCGAATGGGTCACCGATCAGTTGGGCGCCCAAGGCACCGTGTGTGCCGGTGGTCGTTATGACGGTCTAGTAGAGCAGATGGGCGGCAAGCCGACGCCGGGCGTTGGTTTCGCCATGGGCATAGAGCGCCTGGTGCTGTTGCTTGAAACCCTGGAGCAGATCCCGGAAGAGATTTCCCGTCAGGTCGACGTTTACCTCTGCGCCTTCGGTGAGGCCGCCGAGCTGGCCGGTCTGGCCCTGAGTGAACGTGTTCGTGATCAGTTGCCCAACCTGCGCCTGCAAGTGAATGCCGGCGCCGGCAGCTTCAAAAGCCAGTTCAAGAAAGCCGACAAGAGCGGTGCGTTGTACGCGCTGATCCTCGGTGACGACGAAATGGCCCAGCAAGTGGTAGGTTTCAAACCCCTGCGTGGCCAGGGCGAGCAACAAAGCATTGCCTGGGATGCGCTTGCTGCACACCTGGCCACCTGCGTCGTGCAGGGTTGAAGCTGTCAAACAGCCGATTTAGCGATTAAGGAGTATTGGGGTGTCGAGTACCGAAGACGAACATCTGGCGGATTTGAAGGACTGGTGGACACGCAACGGCAAGCCCCTGGTCACTGGCGGCCTGTTGGCGCTGGTCATCGTGTTCGGCTGGCAGGCTTTTCACAAGTATCAGAGCAATCAGTCGCAAGGCGCCTCGATGCTTTATCAGCAACTGCTGGAAACCACGCTGACGCCAGACGGCAAGCCTGATGCCGCCCGTGTTGCGGACCTGGCCGGCAAGCTCAACAGCGAGTTCGGCGGTAGCGCTTACGCGCAGTACGGCAGCCTGTTCGTGGCAAAAGTTGCGGTCGACAGCGGCAAGCTGGATGACGCAGCCAGCGAGCTGAAAGCCATCGTCGCCAAACCGGCCAACCCGGCGCTGGGCGAAATTGCTCGTCAGCGCCTGGCGCAGGTGCTGGCCGCGCAGAACAAGGCCGATGAAGCCCTGAAACTGCTCGAAGGCGATGCCGATAAAGCATTCCTGGCCACTCGCGAAGAACTCAAAGGCGACCTGCTGGTGCAGTTGGGTCGTACCGACGAAGCGAACACGGCGTATCAAAAAGCCAAGGCGGCACTGTCGGATGAAGCGGCAGTGGGTGGCCTACAAATCAAGCTGGACGACCTGGCCAAAGGGGATGCGTGACGTGATTCGTTGGAAACATGCAGCATTGCTGGCTCTGGCCATATTGGCCGCGGGTTGCAGCAGCAACAGCAAAAAAGAACTGCCACCGGCCGAGTTGACCGACTTCAAAGAAGAAGTGGTTCTGCACAAGCAGTGGAGTCGTTCGATCGGTGACGGTCAGGGCGAATCGTACAACATGCTGGTTCCGGCGATCGATGGCGATACCATCTATGCCGCCGACGTCACCGGTGTGGTGATGGCGATGGATCGCAACAATGGCGACGTCAAATGGAAGAAAGATCTCGAACTGCCTGTTTCCGGCGCTGTCGGCGTCAGTTACGGCCTGCTCCTGATCGGTACGATCAAGGGTGAAATCGTTGCCCTGGACGCCATCAACGGTGAAGAGAAATGGCGCGCTCGCGTGTCCAGTGAAGTCCTCGCACCGCCGGCCAACAACGGTGATGTCGTTGTCGTTCAGACTCAGGATGACCGTCTGATCGGTCTGGATGCCGCTACCGGCACCCAGCGCTGGTTGTATGACAGCACTCCGGCGGTATTGACCCTGCGCGGCACCAGTGCGCCGATCGTCACCAACCGCCTCGCGGTGGCTGGCCTGTCGACCGGTAAAGTGGTCGCTCTCGATATTTCCAACGGCGTGCCGGTGTGGGAACAACGTGTAGCGATTCCACAAGGTCGTTCGGAATTGGAGCGCGTTGTCGATATCGACGGCGGCCTGCTGCTGTCCGGCGGTACGCTGTATGTCGCCAGCTATCAGGGTCGCGTTGCGGCACTGGATCTGGAAAGCGGTCGTCAGCTCTGGCAGCGTGATGCTTCCAGCTATGCCGGTGTCGCCCAGGGTTTTGGCAGCGTCTACGTGAGCCTGTCTTCGGGCACCGTTGAAGGCGTCGACGAACGTTCCACCACAGCCTTGTGGAGCAACGATTCGCTGGCCCGTCGTCAACTGTCGGCTCCGGAAGTGTTCTCCAGCTACGTTGCCGTCGGTGATATGGAAGGTTACCTGCATCTGCTGAGCCAGGTGGACGGTCGTTTCGTCGGCCGCGAGCGAATCGACAGCGACGGCCTGCGTGCCCGTCCGCTGGTGGTGGGTGACACGATTTATGTGTATGGCAACAGTGGCAAACTGGAAGCCCTGACCATTAAGTAAAGGTTTGACTATGCTTGGGGTTAGTTCCCCAAGCGGCCCCGTTTTGCGGGGCTCGCAGCGCTTACAGGCGCTACCCCGAGCACCAGCCGCTGCCTAGCAGCGGCTTTTGTATTTTCTGAAATAACGAAGTGGAGAGCCGCATGGTTCCCGTAATCGCCCTGGTGGGCCGACCGAACGTCGGCAAGTCCACCTTGTTCAACCGCCTGACCAGGACTCGCGACGCCATCGTCGGCGACTTGTCCGGTCTGACCCGTGATCGCCAATACGGTGAGGCCAAGTGGCAAGGGCGTTCCTACATTCTGGTCGACACCGGCGGTATCTCCGGTGACGAGCACGGTATGGACGAAAAAATGGCCGAGCAGTCGCTGCTGGCCATTGAAGAAGCGGATGTCGTTCTGTTCCTGGTAGATGCCAAGGCCGGTTTCACCGCCGCCGACCAGATGATCGCCGAGCATTTGCGCAAACGTAACAAGCGTTCTTACGTGGTTGCCAACAAGGTCGACAACATCGACCCTGAAATGGCCCGCGCTGAATTTGCCCCGTTGGGCATGGGCCACGCGATTCCGATCGCCGGTGCGCATGGTCGTGGCATCACCCAGATGCTTGAAATCGCTCTGAGCTCCTTCCCGAAAGACGAAGAAGAGCCGGAAGATGGTGAAGAGGAGATCGTTGCCGAAGGCGAGGAAGCCAAGCGCATTCCTGGCCCAAGCGAAAAAGACGGGATCAAGATCGCGATCATCGGCCGCCCGAACGTCGGCAAGTCGACCCTGGTCAATCGCATGCTCGGTGAAGACCGGGTAATCGTTTATGACGAGCCCGGCACCACCCGCGACAGTATCTACATCCCGTTCGAGCGTAACGACGAGAAGTACACGCTGATCGACACCGCCGGTGTGCGCAAGCGCGGCAAGATCCACGAAGAAGTTGAAAAATTCTCCGTGGTCAAAACCCTGCAAGCGATCAAAGACGCCAACGTGGTGATCTTCGTGATGGACGCTCGTGAAGGCGTGGTCGATCACGATCTCAACCTGCTGGGCTTCGCCATTGAGTCGGGTCGTGCGCTGGTGATCGCGATCAACAAGTGGGACGGCATGACGCCGAGCGAGCGCGACTTCGTGAAGGTCGAGCTGCAACGTCGACTGTTCTTCGTTGACTACGCCGACATTCACTTCATCTCGGCCCTTCACGGCACCGGCGTGGGCAACCTCTACGCCTCCGTACAGAACTCGTTCAAGTCTGCGGTCACCCGCTGGCCAACCAACCGCCTGACCACGATTCTGGAAGATGCAGTTGGTGAGCACGCGCCACCGATGGTCAACAACCGTCGGATCAAGCTGCGTTATGCCCACTTGGGTGGTGCTAACCCGCCGATCATCGTGATTCACGGTAACCAGATCGAGAAAGTGCCGAAGTCTTACGTGCGCTATCTGGAAAACACTTATCGTCGTGTCTTGAAGCTGGTCGGTACGCCGATCCGCATCGAGTTCAAGGGCGGCGAGAACCCGTACGAAGGCAACAAGAACTCGCTCACCGACCGTCAGGTCAACAAGAAGCGTCGGATGATGTCGCACCACAAGAAAGCCGACAAAAAGCGCCGCGACAAGCGCTGATTCAGGCAAGCGGAAGAGGGCGCCCATGGCGCCCTTTTTCATGCCTGCCGTTTGGGCTATTCTCGGGCTCTCCCGCGCCGCCGTAGAGCCGGGTGTAGAGCAGGGAATCACCGATGATCACCAGTAAGCTGCCGAATGTCGGCATCACTATCTTCACTCAGATGTCTCAGCTCGCGGCGCAAACCGGGGCGCTGAATCTGTCCCAGGGTTTTCCCGATTTCGATGCCCCGCAGGCGCTGTGCGATTCGGTCGGTCGGCATATCGCCAATGGCCACAACCAGTATTCGCCGATGACCGGCCTTCCTGCATTGCGTCAGCAGATTGCGGCGAAGATCGCCCGCAGCTACGGCGTCAATGTTGATGCTGACCATGAAGTGACAGTCACGCCCGGTGCAACCCAGGCGATCTTTTGCGCCATTCAAGCGGTTATCCACAGCGGCGACGAAGTGATCGTGTTCGATCCGGCCTACGACAGTTATGAACCCTCAGTTGAGCTGGCCGGTGGTCGTTGCGTTCATGTGCAGTTGGGCCTGAATGACTTCGCCATCGACTTTCAGAAGCTCGGTGAAGCCATTACGCCGCGCACGAGGATGATCATCCTCAACACCCCACATAACCCAAGCGGCGCGCTGATCAGTCGTGCCGAGCTGGATCAGTTGGCGGCGTTGATTCGCGACCGCGACATCTATGTCATCAGCGATGAGGTCTACGAACACCTGGTGTTCGATGGCGTGCCCCACGTCAGCGTGCTGAATCACGAAGAGCTGTATCAGCGTGCATTTGTGGTCAGCTCCTTCGGCAAGACCTATCACGTCACTGGCTGGAAAACCGGCTACGTGGTCGCACCGCCCGCCCTCACCGCCGAGCTGCGCAAGGTTCACCAATACGTCAGTTTTTGCGGCGTGACGCCACTTCAATATGCCTTGGCCGACTACATGGCCGAGCACCCGGAACACGTCGAAGAACTGCCGGCTTTCTATCAGGCCAAGCGCGATCTGTTCTGCGATCTGTTGGCGCCTTCGCGCTTCAGTTTCACCCGAGTGGCCGGCACGTATTTCCAGTTGGTCGATTACTCGCAGATCCGCCCGGACCTCAATGATGTCGAGATGGCGTTGTGGATGACCCGCGAACATGGCGTGGCGAGCATCCCGATCTCGGTGTTCTACCAGACTCCGCCCGAAGGCCAGCGCCTGGTGCGCCTGTGCTTCGCCAAACGCGAGGAGACCCTGCGTGAAGCAGCGGCAAAACTATGCGTGATCTGAGTGCACTGCCCAATCTGAACATCGCGCTGATCCAGACCACCCTGGCCTGGCACGATCGTCAGGCCAATCTGGAGCATTTCGAGCCTTTGCTGGAACAGGCTCGTGGGGCGGATCTGATCATCCTGCCGGAAATGTTCACCACCGGTTTCTCGATGGAGTCCGAGACCCTCGCCGAGTATGAAAACGGTCCCACCAGCAAATGGCTGCGGGTTCAGGCAGCGAAACTGGATGCGGTGATCACCGGCAGCGTGATCGTCCAGGCAGCTGACGGCAGCCATCGCAATCGCCTGTTGTGGGCGAGGCCGGACGGGGAGGTGTGGCACTACGACAAGCGCCATCTGTTCCGCATGGCCGGCGAGCACAACCACTTCACCCCCGGCGAGCGACAGGTGCAGTTCGAACTCAAGGGCTGGCGAGTGCGTCCACTGATTTGCTACGACCTGCGCTTCCCGGTCTGGAGCCGCGATGCTCAGGACACCGATTTGCTGCTGTACACCGCCAACTGGCCGGGGGCACGGCGTCAGCACTGGAACCGTTTGCTGCCAGCGCGGGCGATCGAAAACCTTTGCTATGTGGCGGCGGTGAATCGCGTTGGTACTGACGGCAAAGGTTTTGCTTACACCGGTGACAGCCAGGTGCTGGACTTCCAGGGTGAGACGTTACTCAGTGCGGGCGAAGCCGATGGCGTGTTTCAGGTCGTTCTGAACGCTGCAGATCTTCAGGCTTATCGAACACGCTTTCCAGCGAACCTGGATGCCGATACCTTCGAGTTCACCTGAGATCTCGGCGGCCTGAACCGGCCTTTTCGCGAGCAAGCCCGCTCCCACAGTTGATCAATGTGAGCACAGATTATGTGTACACCCAAATCCACTGTGGGAGCGGGCTTGCTCGCGAAGAGGCCGGGACAGGCAGCGCAAAAACAGCAGGCAAACAAAAAGGCCCCGAGGTTCGCACCTCGGGGCCTTTTGCGTTTCAGCGATGACTTTACGCCGCTTTCGCTTCCGGCTGGCTCAGCGAGCGGTTAAGCGCGCTGAACAGGGCCTTGAAGCTGGCGGTGGTGATGTTTTCATCGATACCAACGCCGTGCACCGCACGTTCACCATTCACACGCAGCTCGATGTAGGCCGCAGCCTTGGCATTGGTGCCCGAACCGATGGCGTGTTCGTTGTAGTCCATGATCTCAACCGGAATCGGCAGACCGGCCACCAGCGCTTCCAGGGCGCCGTTGCCCTTGCCACGCCAGTGCAGGTTGGTTTCGCCCTGACCTTTACCAGAGACTTCCACTTCGACGGCGCTGTGACCGTTTTCTTCCTGCAGGCGATGGCTGACCAGCGCGTACGGGGTGTTGGCCTGCAAGTACTCGCTGTGCAGCAGCGCGTGGATCTGCTGAGCCGTCATCTCGAGGCCCAGGCGATCGGTTTCACGCTGCACAACCTGGCTGAACTCGATCTGCATGCGACGCGGCAAGCTGATGCCGTATTCCTGTTCCAGCAGGTAAGCGATACCGCCCTTGCCCGACTGGCTGTTGACGCGGATCACCGCCTCGTAGCTGCGGCCGATGTCGGCCGGGTCGATCGGCAAGTACGGCACTTCCCACAGAGTGTCCGGTTTCTGCTGGGCGAAGCCCTTGCGGATCGCGTCCTGGTGGGAGCCGGAGAACGCGGTGTGAACCAGGTCGCCGACGTACGGGTGGCGTGGGTGCACCTGGATCTGGTTGCATTCTTCGACGACTTTGCGCACGCCGTCGATGTCGGAGAAATCCAGCTCAGGGTGAATGCCCTGGGTGTAGAGGTTCAGCGCCACAGTCACGAGGTCGACGTTACCGGTGCGTTCGCCGTTGCCGAACAGGCAGCCTTCGACACGGTCGGCGCCGGCCATCAGGCCCAGCTCGGTGGCGGCAACACCCGTGCCACGGTCGTTGTGGGTGTGCAGGCTGATGATCACGCTGTCACGACGGTTGATGTGACGGCCGAACCATTCGATCTGGTCGGCATAGATGTTCGGGGTCGCGCATTCGACGGTGGCTGGCAGGTTGAGAATCACCTTGTGCTCAGGCGTCGGGTTCCAGACTTCGATGACTGCGTCGCAGACTTCTTTGGCGAACTCGAGCTCGGTGGCGCTGAAGGTTTCTGGCGAGTATTCGAAGGTCCACTCGGTGTTTGGCTGCTGGGCGGCATATTTGACGAACAGCTTGGCCGCGTTCACGGCGATGGCCTTGACCCCTTCCTTGTCCTGATTGAAGACAATGCGACGGAAGGAAGGGGAGGTGGCGTTGTACAGGTGAACGATGGCTTTTTTCGCCCCGCGCAGGGATTCGAAGGTGCGCTCGATCAAATCTTCACGGCCCTGGGTCAGCACCTGAATGGTGGTGTCGTCCGGGATGTGGTTGCCTTCGATCAGGGTGCGCACGAAGTCGAAGTCGGTTTGCGAAGCCGCCGGGAACGACGCTTCGATTTCTTTAACGCCGACCGACACCAGGGTTTTCCAGAAACGCAGCTTCTTGACCGCGTCCATTGGCTCGATCAGCGACTGGTTCCCGTCACGAAGGTCGGAGCTGCACCAGATCGGCGCGGCGGTAATGGTCTTCGACGGCCAAGTGCGGTCCGGGATGTCGATGGTCGGGAACGCGCGGTATTTCGAAGACGGGTCTTTGAGCATGCTCATCGGGAAATCCTTATTGTGTGGGCCGAAAAAAGGCGGCCTGCCGGTGGATCAAATGTTCTGGGGATTAAGCGTAGGACGAGGCATCGCGATTCAGCCTGGCAGTCGTGCACTGACAAGGCACAGGCTGCGGTGCTGGCGAAGCTGAATGAGGGTGTGAGAGGTTTTCATGCCTTCAACCCTAACCGCGAGGGTGAAGGATGGCAAGCGGTCGAAAAAAATTGAGAGGAATCCTCGAAAAGTCGTGGTTATCGAGATTTTATTGCGGTGAAGAGTGGTGATTGTTTTTATGTTTGCGCGAGGTTTGAGCGATGCGCAATTGAAGGCTTTCGGTGATGGGGCGTGTCAGCGCGGCTATTCTTAAAGCCTCACCAAGGACTACTGGCAGGCAGGAGTCGGCAATGAACGAGTCGGATTGGAAGCTTTATAGTGCGCTGCGTCCGTTGGCCCATGAGCGGCTATGCATCCGGATCATGGAGGAGGTCGAGCGCATAGTGCTGGATAAAAGCCTGGTGGCTTATGAGCGGATTGAAGCCAGTGAAGAAAGGCTGAAGGCCGGTCAACAGGAACTGTATTGGGCGTTCGGCGTGTTCAGGCACTCACGCAATGAGGCGCCTGCTCACTTGCTGGGGCTGTGTACTCATGAGTTGGTCAGCGCTGAAGAGTTGGCGGGCTTCTCGGCGGAAACTCAGACCTGGATCAAAGAGTGCCTGGCGCACAGGGAAATCCATGGGATTGAGGACCTTGAGGCGGAATAAGCGGCGCCAATGAGACCGCCTTCGCGAGCAAGCCCGCTCCCACATTTGATCGGCGTGAACACATATTCTGTGCACGCTGAAAATCTAATGTGGGAGCGGGCTTGCTCGCGAAGGGGCCATCAGCCTCAACAACTATTTATGGCTGAAACGCCCCAATGAAAATCGCCGGATCCACCCGCGCATCATTCAGGCTGATGTTCCAATGCATATGCGGCCCGGTCGCGCGCCCGGTGGAACCGACTTTCCCGACCACTCCACCACGGGCCAATTGCTGGCCAACCTTCACGTCAATTTTCGACATGTGGCAGAACATGCTGATAAACCCCTGCCCATGGTCGACAAACACCGTGTTGCCGTTAAAAAAGTAGTTACCGATCAGGATCACCTTACCGGCTGCCGGGGTCTTGATCGGCGTACCGGCAGGCACGGCGAAATCCAGGCCGGCGTGAGGATTACGCTCTTCGCCATTGAAGAAGCGGCGCACGCCGAACTTGCTCGATAGCGGGCCGTTGACCGGTTTGTCCAGCAGCAGGTTGCTCGGGGTGTTCGGGCTGAAGCTGCGGTAAGCCTGGATCTGTTCGGCCAACTCACCCTCGATGCGCTTGAGATTCTCCGGGTTCGGATTGACCTGCTGCGTGTTCTTCAACGTGATGTGCTGTTCCGGGTATTTCTTGTTACCTACGTTGAAGTTCAGAGTGCGACCACCACTGCTGACCTGCTGCGTGCCCGGTTTAACCGTCAGCGGCACACCTACAATCGCCAGCCAGTTGTTCTGTTCCTTGACCACCAATACGGGTTTGCCTAGATAACTGGCCTTCGGCGCCTGCGAAGAGACACCCAGATCCACCACGGCCACGCCGCCCGGCACCGGTTTGTTCAACAGGCGGGTGATGTAACTGTCGGCGTGGGCATTGAAGGTCAGGCACAGCAACAGCAGCGGAGCTAAAAAACGCGGCATGGATCAATCCAGTAAAGAAAGGGTGACAGGCGTCAGGTGATTGTCTTCGACCCGCACTTGCAGTTCGCCTTCGCCAAGTCTGGCTTTCAGGCGCTGACCGTTGTGGGTTTGCGCGGCGTTGCGGATCGCGTTGCCGCGTTCGTCCAGCAAAATGCTGTAGCCACGGCCAAGGGTCGCCAAAGGGCTGACCACATGCAGCGTCTGCATCTGGCTTTGCAGTTGCAGGCGACGGGATTTGAGCCCTTCGCGCATGGCACGGGGCAGACGTTCGGCAAGGCTGTCGAGGCGCTGACGGAGCATCGCCAGTTGCCGTCCCGGATGTTGCCCGGCGAGGCGGGTTTCCAGGCGGATCAACCGTTCGCGACGGGTATTGAGGCTGCGCTCGAACGCGCGGCGCATGCGCATGTCCAGATCATCCAGGCGTTGCGCTTGCTGGCGCAGACGTTCGCCGGGATGGCGTAGGCGGCGGGACATGCCTTCCAGGCGCAGACGGTCACGCATCAAGCGGTCGCGGATACGCATCACCAGACGTCGATGCAGGCTTTCGACCCGACGGACCAGGTCACTGGAATCCGGCGCGAGCAGTTCGGCAGCGGCGGAAGGCGTCGGGGCACGGACGTCGGCCACGAAGTCGCTGATCGATACGTCGGTTTCATGGCCGACGGCGCTGACAATCGGCGTCACGCAGGCATCCACGGCGCGGGCTACGGCTTCTTCGTTGAAGCACCAGAGGTCTTCCAGCGAGCCGCCGCCACGGGCCAGGATCAACGCGTCGAAACCACGGGCGTCCGCCAGTTTCAATGCGCGGACAATCTGCGCAGTGGCTTCGCGGCCCTGCACGGCAGTGGGGATCAGCGTCAGTTGGATCTGCGGTGCACGGCGGCGGAATACGCTGATGATGTCGCGAATCACCGCGCCGGTGGGCGAGCTGATGATGCCGATGCGTTGTGGATGCGCTGGCAGCGGCACTTTGCGTTCGGCGCTGAACAGGCCTTCGGCGCTGAGTTTTTCCTTCAACGCATCGAACGCCAGACGCAGCGCACCGTCACCGGCCGGCTCCACGGTATCGAGGATCAACTGATAGTCGCCGCGGCCCTCGAACAGCGAAACCTTGCCGCGGACCTTCACCGCCAAGCCATCCTTCAATGCCTGACGAACCCGCGCCGCGTTCTGCCGGAACAGTGCGCAACGCACCTGGGCACCGCTGTCCTTGAGGGTGAAATACACGTGACCGGACGCCGGGCGGGCGAGGTTGGAGATTTCGCCTTCGACCCAGATGTTGCTGAACACGTCTTCGAGCAACACCCGCGCGCGGCCGTTGAGCTGGCTGACAGTCAGGACTTCACGGTCCAGGCCGAGTCTTGCAAAGGGATCTTTAATCATGGGGCGCATGATAAAGGCAATGCGTTCCGCCTGACACCCCGCACACTTGTAGGAGCTGCCGAAGGCTGCGATCTTTTGACCTTGATTTTTAAGATCAAAAGATCGCAGCCTGCGGGAGCTCCTACGGTAATCAGGGAAGACGTGCAGATGAGCGTGCTTGAGTTGTTGAACCAATGGCCATTCGGCGCTACTGACTGGCTGGTAATCGCGTTGGGCATTGCCCTGGCCTACATCGTGTTCGGTATTGCCGGTTTCGGCACCGCGTTGGTGGCGGGGCCGATTCTGATTCTGTTCATGCCGCTGTCGAAGATCGTGCCGCTGTTGGTGCTGCTGGATTTCGTCGCGGCGTTCGGCAATCTGCTGCCTTCGCGACGGGATGTGGCGAAGCCCGAGTTGCTGCGGCTGCTGCCGTGCATGGCGGTGGGCTGCACGCTAGGGGTTATTTTTCTACTGAATCTGAAATCCGATGTGTTGTTGCTGTTGATGGGGCTGTTTATCAGCACCTACGCGATTTACAGCTTGTGGGTCAAAACCCGTCCGACGCAATTGTCCGCCGCTTGGGCCGTGCCGATGGGCACCGTGGGCGGGATGTTCGGGGCATTGTTTGGCAGTGGTGGCTTTTTATATGCGATCTATTTGAACAGTCGCCTGCCCAAAGAGGCAGCCCGGGCGACCCAGAGTGCGCTGATCAGTTGCAGCACGGTGGTGCGCTTGAGCCTGTTTGCTGTCGCGGGTGTGTATGCCGAGCTACCCTTGTTGGTATTGGCGCTGTGTTTATTGCCGGCCATGGCATTGGGGCTGTGGATCGGCCGGCGGTTGACCATGAGATTATCCCGCGAGGCGTTTGTGCGGCTGGTGACCTGGTTGGTGCTGGCCAGCGGAATTGCCTTGATCGGACGTTATTTGAGTGCTTGACCTGAGTGTGTCAGGGATTAAGCTGCCGGCCGCAAACCCTGTGGGAGCGAGCTTGCTCGCGATAGCGAACTGGCAGTCGATATCATCGTTGACTGAAAGATTGCCATCGCGAGCAAGCTCGCTCCCACAAGGGTGATCACTCAGGATTTGCAGGGCTGTGCCATGAATTCGCAAAGCATTATTGTCCCGAAAATCTCCACACTGCCGGTGCACGAACCCCGGGCCCGGGCGGTCGTGCGTTGGCTGGTGCGCAAGAACATCGTCAAAGAAGAACTGACCACCTGTGGCCGCACTGGCAACCGCATGGCGCATGCCATCGGCGACGGTGCCCGCGCTGTCGTGCTGCATCCTGAAGCGCTGCCGTTCGGCGAACCGATCAATGGCCTGGAAATCATCACCAAGCGCTGCATCTATACGCCGGCCAAGGGTTTCCTTGAAGAGGCGGGTTGCGCCGAGTGCCGCAAGGAAGTCGGCGAAGCGCTGTTCGACAGCCTGGAAGACTGGATGCCGGGGCGCACCGATAACTTCACTTGTCCGGAGTGCGGGCATGAAGATGACATCAACGGCTTTCTTTTCCTGCAGGATTGCGGCTTTTCCAACCTGGGCTTTATCTTCAACAACTGGGCCGAGGCCGGGTTCAAACAGAGCTTTATCGACGAATTTGCCGATTGGCTCGATCAGCCTGTCAGTTGGGTCAAGGTCGAACTGTGAATGCGATACCCGTGTAGGAGCTGCCGAAGGCTGCGATCTTTTGATCTTGAAATTTTTAGCCGCGCCGAAAATCAAGATCAAAAGATCGCAGCCTTCGGCAGCTCCTACGCGGCAATAACCCCCGTATATCAGTAATGCTAATAATAGACAGAGTTTTACATTGAACCCGAAGGGGTGTCTGACTATAATGGCGCGCTTCCATTTTCCCGCTCGGGAGCCCCCGCGATGCTGCGTATCAGCCAAGAAGCTCTGACATTCGACGACATTCTCCTAGTGCCCGGTTATTCCGAGGTGCTTCCTAACGAAGTCAGTCTCAAGACCCGCCTAACCCGTGGCATCGAGCTGAATATTCCTCTGGTTTCTGCCGCCATGGACACCGTTACTGAAGCCCGTCTGGCAATTGCCATGGCTCAGGAAGGTGGCATCGGCATTATCCACAAGAACATGACCATCGAGCAGCAAGCTGCCGAAGTGCGCAAGGTCAAGCGTTATGAGGCCGGCGTGGTCAAGGACCCGATCACCATCGAGGCTGACGCCACGGTTCGTGAACTGTTCGAACTGACCCGCATGCACAACATCTCCGGCGTTCCGGTTTTGCACGATGGCGACCTGGTCGGCATCGTCACTTCCCGTGACGTGCGTTTCGAAAACCGTCTGGACGCCACCGTACGTGAAGTGATGACGCCTAAAGAGCGCCTGGTCACGGTCAAGGAAGGCGCCGACAAGAACGACGTCCGCGAGTTGTTGCACAAAAACCGCATCGAACGCGTGCTGATCGTCGACGACAAATTTGCCCTCAAAGGCATGATGACCGTCAACGACATCGAAAAAGCCAAGGCTTACCCGCTGGCCAGCAAGGACGACCAAGGTCGTCTGCGTGTTGGCGCTGCTGTCGGTACCGGTAAAGACACCGGTGATCGCGTAGCTGCTCTGGTCAATGCCGGCGTTGACGTGGTGGTGGTCGATACCGCTCACGGTCACTCCAAAGGTGTGATCGACCGCGTTCGCTGGGTCAAACAGAATTTCCCTGAAGTGCAGGTCATCGGCGGCAACATCGCCACCGGCGCTGCCGCCAAGGCTTTGGCCGAAGCGGGCGCCGACGCCGTCAAGGTCGGTATCGGCCCGGGCTCGATCTGCACCACCCGTATCGTCGCCGGTGTCGGCGTCCCGCAAATCAGCGCCATCGCCAACGTCGCCGCTGCCCTTGAAGGCACTGGCGTTCCGTTGATCGCCGACGGCGGCATCCGTTTCTCCGGTGACTTGTCCAAGGCCATCGTTGCCGGTGCTTCCTGCGTGATGATGGGCTCGATGTTCGCTGGTACTGAAGAAGCACCCGGCGAGATCGAACTGTTCCAGGGTCGTTCGTACAAGGCTTACCGTGGCATGGGTTCGCTGGGCGCCATGTCCCAGGCTCAAGGCTCCTCCGACCGCTACTTCCAGGACTCCTCGGCAGGCGCCGAGAAACTGGTTCCGGAAGGGATCGAAGGGCGTGTTCCTTACAAGGGCACCCTGAGCGCCATCATCCATCAACTGATGGGCGGCCTGCGTTCCTCGATGGGTTACACCGGCAGTGCCGACATCGAAGAAATGCGCACCAAGCCTGAGTTCGTGCGGATCACCGGCGCTGGCATGGCCGAATCCCACGTTCACGACGTACAGATCACCAAAGAAGCGCCAAACTACCGCGTAGGTTGAGCCTTCCAGCAAAAAGTTAAGTAACCGGGGCTGTTTTCAGCCCCGAGTTGTTTCTGATTCTCTTCACCGAACTGCATAGACGAGACTGACCACATGGCCCTCGACATTCACGCTCACCGCATCCTGATCCTCGACTTCGGTTCCCAGTACACCCAGCTGATCGCCCGCCGCGTGCGTGAAATCGGCGTGTACTGCGAACTGCATCCGTTCGATATGGATGAAGACGCGATTCGCGAATTCGCTCCAAAAGGCGTCATTCTCGCCGGCGGCCCCGAGTCCGTACACGAAGCCAACAGCCCTCGCTGCCCGCAAGCCGTATTCGACCTGGGCGTACCGGTCTTCGGTATCTGCTACGGCATGCAGACCATGGCTGAACAGCTGGGTGGCAAGGTCGAAGGTTCCGAGCTGCGTGAGTTCGGTTACGCCCGTGTCGACGTGGTCGGCAAAAGCCGCCTGCTCGACGGCATCGAAGACCATATCGACGCCGACGGCCTGTTCGGCCTCGACGTCTGGATGAGCCACGGTGACAAGGTCACCAAGATGCCTCAGGAATTCCACATCCTGGCCAGTACCCCAAGCTGCCCGATCGCTGGCATGTTCGACGATTCTCGTGGCTACTACGGCGTGCAGTTCCACCCGGAAGTGACCCACACCAAGCAGGGCGGTCGCATCCTGTCGCGCTTTATCCTCGACATCTGCGGCTGCGAAGCCTTGTGGACGCCTTCGAAGATTGCTGAAGACGCCATCGCCAACATTCGCGCCCAGGTCGGCACTGACAACGTACTGCTCGGCCTGTCCGGCGGTGTGGATTCCTCGGTGGTTGCCGCGCTGCTGCACAAAGCCATCGGCGACCAGCTGACCTGCGTCTTCGTCGACAACGGCCTGCTGCGTCTGCACGAAGGCGAGCAAGTGATGGCCATGTTCGCCGAGAACATGGGCGTCAAGGTGATCCGCGCCAACGCCGAAGACCAGTTCCTGAACAACCTAGCTGGCGAAAGCGATCCAGAGAAGAAGCGCAAGATCATCGGCCGGACCTTCATCGACGTATTCGATGCCCAGTCCAACAAGCTGGACAACATCAAGTACCTCGCCCAAGGCACCATCTACCCGGACGTGATCGAGTCGGCTGGCGCCAAAAGCGGCAAGGCTCACGTGATCAAGTCGCACCACAACGTGGGCGGCCTGCCGGAAGAAATGAACCTCAAGCTGGTTGAACCCCTGCGCGAGCTATTCAAGGACGAAGTCCGTCGTCTGGGCCTGGAACTCGGCCTGCCGTACGACATGGTCTACCGTCACCCGTTCCCGGGTCCGGGCCTGGGCGTGCGGATTCTCGGTGAAGTGAAGAAGGAATACGCCGACCTGCTGCGTCGCGCCGACCACATCTTCATCGAAGAACTGCGTAAAGCGGACTGGTACCACAAAGTCAGCCAGGCATTCGTGGTGTTCCAGCCGGTGAAATCGGTTGGAGTGGTCGGCGATGGCCGTCGTTACGCCTGGGTAGTTGCCCTGCGTGCCGTGGAAACCATCGACTTCATGACCGCTCGTTGGGCGCACCTGCCTTACGAACTGCTGGAAACCGTCAGCGGCCGGATCATCAACGAAATCGAAGGCATCTCCCGCGTCACTTACGACGTGTCGAGCAAGCCGCCAGCGACCATTGAGTGGGAATAATCCCGCGCTAGCCTTGATGGCTTGATCGCAGGTAACTGAAAAGGCCGTGTGAACACTGTTCACACGGCCTTTTTGCATTTTAGACGCCGGGCAGTCGGACGGGGGTCATGCCCATTCTGTGCAGTGCTGAACTCAAGGCGTCAAGGGTTTGAAAGCGTCGGCCGTTGATCTGCCAGGCATCCCGTTCGATGTAGTACCCATTTGCATCATGCTTGATGGGCGTTCGAACGAGTTTGCCACGGGTGATGATGCCGTTGTTGGTGATGACTCTGTTGGTGAGGGTTCTGCTGCGGTGAACCAGAAAGGGTTCACCGGTACTGGTGCTGAGGGTGTAAGTGCCCGGCCTGGGCAGGCCATCCTCCAGCCTTTGCGCCAGGACCACGCTTTTCGGCGTCGGGATTTGCAGTAACAAGTCATTTTTGGCAAAACGGGCCGCGTACCCCGGGCCGGGCCCGTCGGCCACCCCCGGGTCGACCTTGATACTGCCGAGCTCATCCGGGCTCACGCTTTCAATACGCAGCCCGATGCTGCCTTCAAGTTCGCTGACACCCTCCACGCCGGCATAGGTATTGGCGTGGCTGTTCCCGACCAACGCCACCCAGCGATGCGCGCCTCTGGCTGTCTGGTCGGCGCCGATGACTTGTCGGGCGAAAAAGTTCATCATTTTTTGCCGAAAATCAATACTTGCCGGTGCAATACCGGTGCTGCGGTAACTGGCCAGGCAGTCGATGGCCTGAACGCGTATGTTATTTTTTTGTGCTGTCCTGACCACCTGCTCAAAGGTGAATTGTTCGCTGGGGTCAGTCGAAAAACCTGCGTCAAGGTCCTTGAGGTAGCTTTCCAGATCCTCGGACATCACTCCAGTGCGATTGAACACATCCAGGTCAGCCTGATGGAAATCGGTCAGCAGATGCTCCATGTACAGGGTTTTGACTTTTTGTTTGCGCAGCACGCTCATATTCTCGATCAGAAACTGTTTGCTGCCCACGCTGGAGTGACTTTCACCGATGACCAGGCTCTGTGACCGCTTGAAAAGAGTCTTGATGATGTCCTTGGTCTTTGCATTCGCGATGAACGATGGAATGGTCGGTCTGGGTCGTAGCGGCGGTTGCGAGTAGAAGGTCACGGCGTCGTCGTGCAGCGTTCGGCGCAGTCTCTTGAAGGCTTCCAGCTCATTGTTCGGATTGTTGAGTTTGATAAAACCGTCCTTCAAATCCCCCTTCGCGGCCATACCCTTGGCCGCCTGTTCGAGGGCTGGCTTGATGTCCTGCGGAACATCGTATGCAGTCGCCGGGGCATCGAAGTCCGGGAGTGACGGCTCGGCCCTGGCAAATAGATCGGAAAACTTGCCACCTCCCGCCAGGCCGGGACGCGTGAGGGCCGTCCATTCACCCAGTTCATTCAGGCGCACCGGTATGTTGCGAAAAAAAGAGTAGGGATTGACTGGGTCGACGATTGTCCAGGACTGCAGTTCATTGCTGTAACGCACCTGAAAAAAACGGTCGTCGATAGCAATGTAGTTACCGCCGGTTGCGGGTTGATAAATGCCCTGAAATTTACCTTCATCACTCACCGGGAAGTCGCCGTCGAGAACCTCATTGGTTTCAAAGGGCGCCAGTATGTCCATATCGGAGGGGCCGGTAGCATCGGCGTCGACGGAGAGGGAGGGCATCGTGGGTGTTTCTACTTCTGTCTTGGACGCTTCCCCGGAGGCAAGCGCCTCTTCTGTCTCGGCGGCCTCTGCAATCTCGGCGGCCTCTGCCAGTTCAGCTGCGCCACGCAGAAATGGCAAATTAAACAGCACATCCACACTGCCAAAAATGGCAGCTTTGACAGCCGCCTTGCGTTCCATTGGAGTAGTGCCGTTGATGGCCTGGTCGATGTGAAGCCCTACATTGGCGATGCCAGCGCCGATGACGACAAGCGCTGCCGGCCATGCAAGGGCGGCCATCGGCCCGAAGGTGTGGTTGAAGGCATTGAGATAGCCTATCCACAGCTTTTTCCTGATCTCGCCATTGGTGTGCAGCAGGAAGTCGGCGTCGCTGCGCATGCGCTCATGGGTCGATTGGTTCAGGTGGGTGAACGCATCACCGGAAATCTTTTCGCCTCGGTAGTGCAACAGATGATAGTCGGCGACGTTATGTTCGCTGGGCAAATCGTCATACGCATGGGTGAGTCCGACATTATCAATTGGCGTTTCTTCAAACGCGTGGATGATCAGGCCGATGCCGCTAAAGTTGGCGAGCTTATGTCCCAGTGAGGTTGGCCTTTCCTGAAGAATGTCGCGCTCCTCCTGTTTGAAGTGCATCAGCATGCGTTCGCGGCCTTCAGCGTCCTTGACCTCATCGACCAGCCATTGGTGCAACTCCTCGACATTGTTAAAGCAGTAAAATCCTCTGGGTTGGCCCGGAATGTAAAGAATGTTCAGGTCACTGTCGTCGGTGATGCTCAGGATATCTGTCGACTCGAAGTGGTCAATGCAAAACTTGCGAGTGGATAAACCGTGCCCCGTGGGAACTTCGTCCATCAGCATTTGGCGGGTGAACGGTCGGTTCACATTTCCGACGACAGCCCTGAGCACGATAGTGAAGTGTTCGCGTGTCAGGTGTCCCTTCTCGTAGTCGTCGATGGCCTTGGCGATGAAGGTGCACTTGGCCAGTGCGCGGAAGTTGGCGCTGTGTTTTTCCCAGAACGCCGTGACAGCCGTCTTGTAACGGTCGCTGAAGTTGATGTCCCAGAAGGCTTTCAGCGCATCCTTGGCGTGCAGGCGAATTTCGTTGGTTTCGTCGTAGTTTTCGGCATTGCCATCGGCGCGATAGAAGCCGCTGTCGGCGTCCAGAAGGTCAGCGTTATCCTGGTCGTGCACACTGAAACGCTGTATGACCAGTTGCGGGAAGGTCATCGACTCCCTGGGTTTTTCAAACACGTGTTGCCAACCGGTAAAGGTCTTCGAACTGCTTTGCGCGGCGCGGAATCGGTGCCAGTAGACCTTGTCGGGCTCGATGTCGGTGATGTTGTGCTGGAGCAGAATATCTTTGGCGACCTGATACGCCATGGCGTACATATCGGGACAATCGGTAATCAGATCGGGAATCAGGGCCTCGAGCGCCAAGGCATCGGCGGCGTCGGGCAGGAATGTGTCTTGAGTATCGTCCATGATGTTTTCCTTGAATTGAGTGAGTGCAATTGCTGCTACAAAACGGGTCAAGTGGGAATACGCGTTGCCAGCCTCAGGCCTGAGTCGTTAAGGGAGCGGGACAGCGCGTCAATGCTGGGGAAAGGCACGCCGTTTTGCGGCCAGGAGGGCCGGTGTATTACATAGTTGCCATTGACTAATCGCTGGACGGGCGTACGGGTGATCTGTTTTTCTCTGTTTTTCTCTGTTTTGGTGGAGCAGGGTGTAGTCGCCAGCGTTCTTTTTGAACAGGTACTTGCCGGGTAAATTGAGAAGTTTTTCCGTTTGCCGCTCGGTTCTGATTACCGGTGGCGCTTCAATTTGTAGGCGAAGGTCTGCATAAAACATCTCGGAAATACCGCGCATTGTTTCGTGCTGGAGGATGGGGCCACGATCGATCTCGATCTCGATGCCGGGATCCAGGGTAATGCCCAGGCTTTGGCCAGGATCGACCTCTTCTATTCGCAAGCCGATCCCCCCCCGCAGCTCACTGATGCCTGCCATCCCCCGGAAGGTATTGGTATTTTCCACTCCCGTTAAAACCACCCATTTCCCAGGATGGTTCAACGTGGTATCAGCCTGCATGATCTGGTTCGTCAGGCTGTTGCTCATCATTTGCTCTTCAATCAGCCGGTCGGCGACTGGTTTTTTAAGCGTTACCGAGTTATCGATTGCCTGGACCCGGATATTGTTCTGTTTTGCGCTCTTGATCAGTTCCAGTTCGTTGAAACGTCCGGCAGGGTCCTGGCTGATACTGATCAGGTAGTTTTTCAGATCTTCGGACATGTCCCCCGACTCGAAAAAGCTATTCAGATCCTGCTGGGCAAAATCGTTGAGCAAGCCTCGCATGTAAATCGTGTTCACCCCCCGTTGAGCGAACTCGTGCATGTTTTCAATCATGAAGCGCAGGCTGGTGATGCGGTCCAGGGTTTCACCCACGACCAACCCTTGGGTCACCTCGAACACTCGCTTAATCAGTTCGGCAATGCTCATGGGCTCGTCGACGGTAAATAACATTGGCCGAGGTGGCAGTTCGCTCCACTTCAACTCATTGAAGAACCGACCGGCGTTGCGCTTCAGATCTGCCAGTTTGCGGCTGAAGTAAGGTGCGTAAGAATCTTCTACTGTGAGTATTTTGTTGATGCGCATCACGCGCACATGAGTGCGTTGCAGATTCAAAGCCCATCCTCTGAGCTCTCGCTTGAATTGAGGATCCGCATCGTATGGCGTTTCCAGGGTGCGAAGGCGCGCCGGTGCGCGGGCTCCTGTCGAGGTACCTGCCTGTGGTTGAGGCGCTGCCCCATCGGAGGTGTTTGCTGTTTGCGCGGAATCGCCGTTGCTCGGTCCGGGTTTCGGTGTCGCTGGTTTGGAGAGGTTTTTACCACCACCCCTCAAACCGCCGCGCAAGATCATTTCCCACTCGTTTTCTTCATTCAGGCGAACTGGAATGTTGCGGTAAAACGAATAGGGATTGGTTGGGTCGATGATTGCCCAGCACTTCAGTTGGTTGTTGTAGCTCACCTGGAAAAAACGATCGTCCATGGCAATGTAATTGCCGCCGCTATCGGGTTGATAGATACCCTTGTACTTACCGTCGTCACTGACCGGGAAATAACCGTCAAGCACCTCATTGGTGTCAAACGGGGCGAGGATCTGGGCATCGGTCGGACCCGCTTCGGCGATCGGCACAGGCAGCCCGGGTGGTGGCGTCAGTTCAGTTTCTGTCTTGGTCGCAAGCGCCTCTTGCGTCTCGGCGGACTCTCCAAGCTCGGCAGCGTCTGCCAGTTCAGCGGCACCCCACAGGAACGGCAAATTGAACAGGGCATCCACACTGCCAAATATTGCAGCGGTGACGGCGGCCTTGCGCTCCATCGGAGTGGGGGCGTTGATGGCCTGGTCGATCTGCAATCCGACATTGGCGATGCCGGCACCGATAACCACCAGCGCCGCCGGCCATGCGAGCGCGGCCATTGGCCCGAAGGTGTGGTTGAAGGCGTTGAGATAGCCAATCCATAGTTTTTTCCTGATCTCGCCGTTGGAGCGCAGGAGGAAATTGGCGTCGCTGAGCATGCGCTCGTGGGTGGACTGACTGAGATGGCTGAAGGCATCACCGACGATTTTTTCGCCACGGTAGTGCAGCAAATGATAATCCGCGACGTCATGTTCGCCGGGCAAAACGTCATAGGCATGGGTGAGGCCGACGTTATCAATCGGCGTTTCCTCGAACGCGTGGATGATCAGGCCAATGCCGGTGAAGTTCGCGAGCTTGTGCCCCAGCGAGGTCGGCCGTTCCTGCAAAATGTCGCGCTCTTGCTGTTTGAAGTGCATGAACATGCGTTCACGGCCTTCGGCGTCCTTGACCTCATCGACCAGCCATTGGTGCAACTCCTCGACCTTGTTGAAGCAGTAAAACCCCCTGGGTTCTCCCGGAAGGTAGAGGATGTTCAGGTCGTGCTCGTCGGTAAAGCTGAGGATGTCGGTCGACTCGAATTGATCGATGCAGAATTTGCGGATGGTCAGACCGCTTCCCGGTTGCGCCTCGTCCGTCAGCATTGTTCGAGTCAGTGGCCGGCTAGCGTTGCTGGCGGCGGCTCGCATGACCAGGGTGGGTTGATCACCGGACAAATAGCCGCTCTCATAGCTTTCAATGGCTTTGGCGATGAAAGTGCATTTGGCCATGGCTCGAAAATCGGCACTGTGCTGTTCCCAGAACGTGGCGATGGCAGTCTTGTAGCGGTCGCTGAAGTTTATGTCCCAGAAGGCTTTCAGCGCATCCCTGGCGTGCAGACGGACTTCATTGGTTTCATCGTAGTTTCCGGCATTGCCATCGGCGCAATAGAAGCCGCTGTCAGCATCCAGAAGGTCAGCGTTGTCCTGGTCGTGCACACTGAAACGCTGTATGACCAGTTGCGGGAAGGTCATCGACTCCCTGGGTTTTTCAAATACGTGCTGCCAGCCGGTGAAGGTCTTCGAGCTGCTTTGCGCGGCACGGAATCGGTGCCAGTAGATCTTGTCGGGTTCGATGTCGGTGATGTTGTGCTGGAGCAGAATGTCTTTGGCAACCTGATACGCCATGGCGTACATATCGGGACAATCGGCAATCAGATCGGGGATCAGGGCCGCGAGCGCCAACACATCGGCAGCGTCGGGCAGGGTGATTTCTTGAGTATCGTCCATGATGTTTTCTTGAGAGGTGGTTGGGGCGCTCACTATCTCAAGGGGCATCGGTTCCATCTATAAGGCACGGGGTAGCTGGCGGTGGTCAGTTGCTGACGGAAGACGTAGGAGATCGCGAGTACCAGAGTCAGGCTCAGCGTCGTGCAATGTCAGAAAAGTAAAACTTGTCCAGCGTATGCCGTGATTCGGTGTACTCGAACTGCCGACCATCCTGCAGAAACGTCTGGTTGCTGACCACGATCACATGGCTCTGGCCGTCGAGGTCCAGGTGTTGCTGGTCGTCCTTGCTTCGCGGCACCGCTTCGATGGTGCGCTGGGCGTAGCTGATCTGCAGCTGCAGGGTTTGCTCGATGAAGGCGTAGATCGAGTGCTCGGCGATGTCGCGGGACAGGCCGGGAATCACATCGCTGACGAAATGGTTGATATCCAGGATCACGCGTTTGCCGTCGATCCGCCGTACGCGCTTGATCCGCGTGATCAGGCTGCCTTCTTCGGCCTTGATGTGTTCGAGCAGCGGGCCGTCGAGCGGGACCTGAGCGAACTCGACCACTTCGGTGCTGACGTCGTTGCCCAGGCGCGGGTAGGTCTCCTGGAAACTCACGATGCCGCCCAACTGGAATTCGATCGGGTTGGTCGACAGCACGAACGTGCCTTTGCCGTGGACCTTCTGAGCGAAACCGCGCTCCTGCAATTGCTCGATGGCCTTGCGCACAGTGCCGCGGCTGGCCTGATAGCTGTCCATCAGTTCGGTTTCAGAAGGCAACCGCGCGCCGCGTTCCAGACGTTCGGTCGTGATGCTGGCAAGCAGATCGCTGTAGATCTGGTTGTATTTACTCATGGGGATGGCTCTGTACCGCGCTGTGCTCAAGGTTTCGAACCTTAAGGGCAGGGTAGGGGTTTGTCCATGCGGCGTTAGGTTTCTTTGACTTTTGAGGTAGGAAATGTCGCCGCCGGTCGGGTTCAGGATAAACAAAATCAAACTCGTCTGTACGAGTTGTTGCTTTAACTCGTACAGACGAGTACTTTTCGTTTCGGCGTGCTGCCAATAACAAAAAACTACAGCGCAAGGACAATCATGAGCCACGACTATCCGAATATCGCCAGCGAGCTGCTGCAAAGCCTCGGTGGCAGCGCCAACCTCGAGCAGGCCGCGCACTGCGTCACCCGCCTGCGCCTGGCCCTCAAGGACCCGAGCCTGGTCGACAGCGCCACGTTGAACCAGATCGATCTGGTCAAAGGCTCGTTCTTCACCGGCGGCCTGTTCCAGGTGGTCATCGGCCCCGGTGAAGTCGAAAAGGTTTACGCAGAGCTACGCCGTCAAACCGGTCTTGCGGCTTCAACCATCGCCGACGTTAAACAAAAAAGCGCCGACAAGATCAACGCGATGCAGCGCCTGGTGCGGGTGTTTTCCGACGTCTTCATGCCAATCCTCCCGGCGTTGATCATTGCGGGCCTGCTGATGGGCATCAACAACCTGATCGGCGCCAAGGGCATGTTCATCGAGGGCAAGACCCTGCTGGACGCCTATCCGAAGCTTGACGGGCTCTGGAGCCTGATCAACCTCATGGCCAACACCTCGTTTGTGTTCCTCCCGGCGCTGGTGGGCTGGTCGGCGGCCAAACGGTTTGGCGGCAGCGAAATCCTTGGCATCGTGCTCGGCCTGATGCTTGTCCACCCCGACCTGCTCAATGCCTGGAACTACGGCAAAGCGGTGGCCGGGCTGGACGGGCAGAGCCTGCCGTACTTCGACATCCTGGGGTTGTTCCAGATCGAGAAGGTCGGTTACCAAGGGCAGATCCTGCCGATCCTGATGGCGGCTTATGTGATGAGCGTCATCGAGAAATGGCTGCGGGCGCGGGTGCCAAACGCGGTGCAATTGCTGGTGGTGCCGATCACTACCATCGTTGTGACCGGCGTGCTGGCGCTGGCGGTGATCGGCCCGGTGACCCGTCATCTGGGGATTCTCATCACCGAAGGCGTGGTCATGCTGTTCGACCTGGCGCCGATGGTCGGCGGGGCGATTTTCGGTTTGCTCTACGCGCCGCTGGTGATCACCGGCATGCACCACATGTTTCTCGCGGTCGACTTGCAGCTGATCTCCACCCAGGGCGGCACCTTCATCTGGCCGATGATCGTCATGTCTAACCTTGCCCAGGGCAGCGCGGCACTGGCGGTGTTCTACATGACCCGCAACGTGCGGGATAAAAGCATGGCCTCGACCTCGGCGATTTCCGCTTATTTCGGCATCACCGAACCGGCCATGTTCGGGGTCAACCTGCGCTACAAATTTCCGTTCTACGCAGCCCTGATCGGTTCGGCCCTGGGCTGCATTTTCCTGTCGCTGAACAAGGTCCAGGCCTCGGCAATCGGCGTCGGCGGCTTGCCCGGTTTTATCTCGATCATTCCGCAGTTCATTCCGATGTTCGTGATCGGGATGGTGATTGCCATGGTCGTGCCGTTTGTTCTGACCTGTGGGTTGAGCATGAAGATTGTTCGGCCTGGCTATCGGGTCGCCTGATAGATCGCTATCGCGAGCAAGCTCGCACACATTGGAATGCGATCAACTGTGGGAGCGAGCTTGCTCGCGATGAGGCCCTCAAGGCCCGTACAAAACTTATTGAAGGAATCCGCCATGCAAGACTGGCAACGTTCGGTGATCTACCAGATCTACCCGAAGAGTTTTCACAGCCACGCCGGCAACCCCACGGGTGATTTGCTTGGCGTTGTCGCCAAGCTCGATTACCTGCACTGGCTGGGTGTCGATTGCCTGTGGATCACGCCGTTCCTGCGCTCGCCCCAGCGCGACAACGGCTACGACATCAGCGACTACTACGCCATCGACCCGAGCTACGGGACCATGGCCGATTGCGAGTTGCTGATCGCCGAAGCCGGCAAGCGCGGGATCAAGTTGATGCTCGATATCGTGGTCAACCACACCTCCATCGAGAACACCTGGTTCCAGCAAGCCCGCAGCAGCCTCGACAACCCGTACCGGGATTTCTATATCTGGCGCGACCAGCCGAACAACTGGGAATCCAAGTTCGGCGGTTCGGCCTGGGAGTATGAAGCCCAGACCGGTCAGTATTACCTGCACCTGTTCGATCACACTCAGGCCGACCTGAACTGGGATAACCCAAAGGTGCGTGCCGAAGTCTTCAAGATGATGTGTTTCTGGCGCGACAAGGGAGTAGGCGGGTTCCGTCTGGACGTCATCAACCTGATCTCCAAACCGGCGGACTTCCCCGAGGACAACACCGACGGTCGACGTTTCTACACCGATGGCCCGAACGTGCATGAGTACTTGCAGCAAATGCACCGCGAAGTCTTCGAAGGCCATGACCTGATTAACGTCGGCGAGATGTCCTCCACCAGCCTGGAACACTGCATCCGCTACTCGCGACCGGACTCGAAAGAGCTGTCGATGACCTTCAACTTCCATCACCTGAAGGTCGATTACCCGAACCTGCAGAAGTGGATTCGTGCCGACTTCGACTTCCTCGAACTCAAGCGCATTCTCTCCGACTGGCAAACCGGCATGCAGGCCGGCGGTGGCTGGAATGCGCTGTTCTGGTGTAACCATGACCAGCCACGGGTGGTCTCGCGGTTTGGCCATGACGGCGAGTATCGGGTGCTCTCGGCGAAGATGCTCGGCACAGCGCTGCATTTCCTCCAGGGCACGCCGTTCGTGTACCAGGGCGAGGAACTGGGCATGACCAATCCGGGCTTCGATCACATTGATCAGTACCGCGATGTCGAGACGCTGAACATCTTCCGGCTCAAGCGCGAGGCGGGTGCGAGCGATGCCGACAACATGGCGGCGATCATGCAGAAGTCCCGGGACAACGGCCGTACGCCGATGCACTGGAACGCCGAGCCCAACGCGGGTTTCAGCGCTGTCGAGCCGTGGATCGGGGTGCCGGCGAACGCCGAGCAGATCAACGTTGCCGCTCAGCTCGATGATCCGGATTCGGTGCTGCATCACTACCGTCAGTTGATCGCCTTGCGTCGCACTGAGGCGCTGATGTCCGATGGTATCTACCGGCAACTGTTGCCCGAGCACACGCAAATCTGGGCGTACGTGCGTGAGGGTAGGGGTGAACGGTTGCTGGTGCTGAACAACTTCTACGGCACGCCATGCGAAGTCGACCTTCCGGAGGAAGTGATCAGCGAAACCATGGCCCAACGTCTGGTCATCAGTAATTACCCGGACAGTCCGGTGCGAAATAGTCAGGTCCTCCTACGGCCTTATGAGTCGTTCGTGCTGCATATGACCGACTGATCGACCGCAAAAAAACACCGACTCAAAAAAATACGCAGAACGCTGCGCGGGGGAGTTTTGCGCGCCGATTTTGCCGCTGCACACAATAAAAATAATGGGGTAGCTCTTGAAAACAACAATAAATCGCAGCCTTGTAGTGGCGGGCGTGTGCCTGGCTTTGCCTCTTTCGGCCCAGGCGCTGGAGTTCGCCGGTTACTTGCGTAGCGGCGTCGGCACCTCGGTCAATAGCGATAAACAGCAGTGCTTCCAGCTGCCGGGCGCGCAGACCAAATACCGCTTGGGCAACGAATGTGAGCAGTACGCCGAACTGGAATTGCGCCAGGATCTTTACACCCTGGATGACGGTTCGGTGCTGAGCGTCGACGGCATGGCGTCGTTGTACAACCAGTACGACAAGGACCTGACGTTCAACGGTGACAACGGCTCGGTGCGCCTGCCGCAGGCGTACGCGCAATGGTCGAACATGCCCAGCCTCAACGGCGGTTCGCTGTGGGCCGGCCGGCGTTATTACAAACGGAACGATATTCACATTTCCGACTTCTACTACTGGAACCAGAGCGCCACCGGCGGCGGTATCGAGGACGTGCTGATCGGCGATCTGAAATACAGCTACGCCTTCTCGCGCAAGGACAACCTGTACCAGAAGGACTACATCAACCGTCACGACTTCAACGTCGCCGGTTTCAACACCAATCCTGGCGGTGAGTTGGAGTTCGGGCTGAGTTACATCGACAAACCCGACAGCCGCGACGCTCACCGTGGCTGGGCGATCACCACCCAGCATGTGCAGAAAGGCTTTTTGGGCGGCAAGAACAAACTGGCTTTCCAGTACGGCGAAGGTCCCGGCACCGGGTTGGGTTATACCGGTAACGTGAAGCTGGACGACAGCAACAAAAGTTACCGGGTGGTGGAATTCTTCGACTGGCAAGTGACGCCGCGATTTGGCGGGCAAGTCGAGGCGGTTTACCAGAAAGACATTCGCCAGGACGGCAGTGATCAGAACTGGATTTCCCTGGGCGTTCGCCCGACCTATGCGATCACCGAGCAGTTCAAACTGGTGACCGAACTGGGTCACGACCAGGTCGAAGCCCCGGGCGGCACGCGCAAGCTGAGCAAGTTCACCTTCGCTCCGACCTGGTCGCCCAAAGGTCCGGAATTCTGGGCACGCCCCGAGGTGCGTTTGTATTACACCTATGCGAGCTGGAACGAGGCGGCCAAACGGGCGGCCAATGAACTGGCGAAGGGGTCGGCGTTGTCCGACACCGGCGCCTTCGGCACGGCGCGACACGGTTCGAATGTCGGATTGCAGGTCGAGTACTGGTGGAAATAAGCGATGCTGTCGGAGCCTCGCGCTCCATCGGCACTTCAAAGAACAAAACAGCAGGTGACGTCATGGCCACACCCCAACAATTGCAATTGCACGCGCCCCTGTCCGGCGTATTGATGCCACTGGACCTCGTGCCCGATCCGGTGTTTTCCAGCCGCGTGATAGGCGATGGCCTGTGCATCGATCCGACTTCAACGACGTTGTGCGCGCCGCTGGCAGGGGTTGTCAGCAATGTGCAGGCCAGCGGGCATGCAGTCAGCATCACCGACGAAAACGGCGTGCAGGTGTTGATGCACATTGGCCTCGACACGGTGAACCTGGCGGGAAAGGGTTTCACGCGGTTGGTGGAGGAGGGCGAGCAGGTTGACGTCGGGCAGTCGCTGATCGAGTTCGATGCCGATTTTGTTGCATTGAATGCCCGCAGCCTGCTGACGTTGATGCTGGTGGTCAGCGGCGAGCCCTTCACTTGGCTGACGCCGGAAACGGGTTTGGTAGACAGTGGCCAGCCGCTACTGAGTTTGCAGCCCATCGAGCAGGCAACGGATGAGCCAGTGCCGGAACAGGGCGAAGCACTGTTTTCCAAACCAGTGACACTGGCCAATCCGAACGGTTTACACGCTCGACCGGCAGCGGTGTTCGCCCAGGCGGCGAAAGGTTTTTCGGCGAGCATTTACCTGCATAAACAGCAGGAAAGTGCGGACGCGAAATCCCTGGTGGCGATCATGGCGTTGCAGACGGGGCACGGTGATGTTGTGCAAGTCAGCGCGGCCGGTCCGGATGCTGAAGCGGCGATCAAGACGCTGGCCGAACTGCTGGTGAGTGGATGCGGTGAAACGGTGGCGACCTCGGCGCAGGTTGAGGCGAAGGCGATTGAGGCCTCATCGCTGACGGTGTTGCGTGGGGTGTGCGCATCGGCAGGATCGGCGTTTGGCCAAGTGGTGCAGATAGCCGAACAACCCCTGGAAGTGAATGAACTCGGCGCCACACCGCTGGTTGAGCGTGATCATCTGTCCCGCGGCTTGGCCGAGGCGTTGGTGGCCCTGCAACAGTTGCGTGATAACTCCATTGGCAGCGCGCAGGCAGACATCTTCAAGGCTCACCAGGAACTGCTCGAAGACCCGGGTTTGTTGGAAGTGGCTCACGTGCTGATCGACGAAGGCAAAAGCGCCGGATTTGCTTGGCGCGCGGCCACCGAGTCGGCGGCAACCTTGTTCAAAAGCCTGGGCAATGCCTTGCTGGCGGAGCGGGCGGCGGACCTGGCCGATGTCGGCCAGCGAGTGCTCAAGCTGATCCTTGGCGTACAGGATCAGGCGATGGAGCTGCCTGAAGGGGCGATCCTGATCGCCGAACAACTGACGCCGTCACAGACCGCCGGGCTCGATACCCGCAAGGTACTGGGTTTCGCCACGGTCGGTGGCGGCGCTACCAGCCACGTCGCGATCCTCGCGCGTGCGTCCGGTTTGCCGGCGATCTGCGGGTTGCCCGTTCAGGTGCTGGGGCTGGCCAATGGCACTCAAGTGTTGCTCGACGCCGACAAGGGCGAGCTGCATCTGGACCCGGATCTGGCGGCCATCGAGCAACTGCAAGCCAATCGCCAGCGCCAGCAGAAGCGCCATCAACATGAGTTGGCGCACGCTGCGCTGGCGGCTTGTACCCGCGATGGACACCACGTTGAAGTGACGGCCAACATCGCCTCGCTGGCTGAAGCGGAGCAGGCCATGGCACTGGGAGGCGAGGGCGTCGGATTGCTGCGTTCGGAGTTTCTTTATCTGGATCGCAATCATGCGCCGAGCCATGACGAACAGGCATCCACCTACAGCGCCATCGCCCGCGCCCTGGGGCCGGCGCGCAATCTGGTGGTGCGCACACTGGATGTCGGCGGCGACAAACCGTTGGCCTACGTGCCGATGGACAGCGAAACCAACCCGTTCCTCGGTATGCGCGGAATTCGTTTGTGTCTGGAGCGCCCGCAGCTGTTGCGCGATCAGTTCAAAGCGATCCTGAGCAGCGCCGGGCTGGCCCGTCTTCACATCATGTTGCCCATGGTCGCGCAGCTGTCGGAGTTGCGACGGGCCCGGCAGCTGCTTGAGGAAGAGGCGCTGGCATTGGGCCTCACAGAATTGCCGAAGCTGGGGATCATGATCGAAGTGCCGGCAGCGGCCCTGATGGCCGACCTGTTTGCGCCTGAAGTGGATTTCTTCTCGATCGGCACCAACGACCTGACCCAATACACCCTGGCCATGGACCGCGATCACCCGCGCCTGGCCAGTCAGGCCGACAGCTTTCATCCGTCGGTGCTGCGTTTGATTGCCAGCACCGTGAAGGCCGCCCACGCCCATGGCAAATGGGTCGGTGTGTGTGGCGCCATGGCTTCGGAAACGCTGGCGGTGCCGTTGTTGCTGGGACTTGGGGTGGATGAACTGTCGGTGAGCGTGCCGCTGATTCCGGCGATCAAAGCGGCGGTTCGCGAAGTGGATCTGGGGGACTGCCAGGCCATCGCCCAACAGGTGCTGGGCCTGGAAAGCGCTGAGCAAGTGCGTGAGGCGTTGCGGCTGTATCACGAGGCAACGGTCGATACTTCACTGGTACTGGAGAACTGAGCATGTTCGAGAAAATGCAGCGGGCGTTCTGGAAAGCGTTGACCCCGGACCTGATCGTGGATGAGCCGAAAGTGGTTGCTCAGCCTGTTTCTGGTCTGGCCCCGGATATCGTCGCCGCACTGGGCGGAGTGGATAACCTCAAGTCGCAGCAGCCGGTGGCACTGACCCGTGTTCGGGTGGAGTTGCGGGATGTGGGGCGGATGGATCGGCAGGCATTAAATGTGGCAGGTGTACCGGGAGTCATGAGGCTGGATGACGGGGTGGTGCATCTGATCACTGGTCTCCAGGCATAAACACAACCCTGTGGGAGCGAGCTTGCTCGCGATGCTTTTGGCGTTCCCGAAAATGCCATCGCGAGCAAGCGTCCGGCACTACTCCGAAGGCCGAGCCTTCAATCGTCGCCCTAACACATCCAGCACATCACACCCATCCCGTAACGGAATGGCACAGAGCAAAGCAAAATCACTAAGAATGAAGGGCTGACACTCGATCGAACCGCGCATGGACAAGTTCTCCATCACTTGGGTGACGGCGCGAATTCGGTAGCTGGCAGCGTCATACAAAACATCCAGCGGCGCTTGAGTGTCGACGAACAGGGTTGGCATGTCGTCGCAATTGCTGGTGAGCGCCATGAAGCGGTTTTGGGGATGGGGGGGGG
>NZ_SOPU01000003.1:139761-144050 GCF_004402115.1 Pseudomonas sp. F01002
GAAGACCGGGACGTTAGGCACCCGGCGCACTCGAAAGCGCCCCGCGCACAGCCACCATAAAACACAGACGATAAAAAACGCCGAACTGGTGGCGCTTGATGCGCCTAACGATAGAAGGGCTTCCACGCCCTGTCACTGAATTTGCAGTGACAGCTAAGAGACTATCGATGAGGCGCGTTGCGCACCAGTTCATGAAAACCGCTACAGATTGAAGGAAACTTCCGACGACCTTGCCCAGAAATTTCGCACCTCAGTCAGAACGCCACATCAATCCTGTCCACCCTAACCTTTACGAATTGTTCATTGAACTCTGGATAATCGTAGTGGATTTCCTGATCCGTGAAGTCAACAAAGGATCGGAAAGTACTTCCGTCCAGATACCCATAGAGAGCGCATGAGAACCCGTCGTCCATCATTTCAACCAGCGAGTTATTTGATTTTTCAGCAGCAACAATGAAATCGCCATCAGGAAGGACGATTTCGAAATCCACCTCATAGGATTTTCCGACCTCGATTTTCAAGGGGCAGTAGCTCGTAAAGCATTTAACCTTTACACCGTTAACGAGCAATAAAACCTCTTCTTCAACGATTTGATCTACTGCCAGCACAACCGCTACATACCTATTAGTCATTCGTGGGCCTCATTACTTTATCGCGAGCATCACCGTTTATAGTTCTCCAGAATTCCTTTCCACTTTTCGTATGTAAAGTCGTTATTTCCTGCTTGTTATTTGTTCCAACAAACGCGAATTTAGCCTCCCCTTTTCGGTTATTTCCCATTAACTGCAGATACCCCACACGAGTCTCCCCTTTGTATTCGTACTCCACACGAGTACCTTTATTCACAACGTCACGCGCTATAAGCAAGTACTCCTCCTTGTTCATGGCATTAAATTCTGCACCGTGCTTTTCATAATGCCCAACAAGCTTTTCTTCGCTACCAAAATCCTGAGGTCGTGGGTTCGGTTTTGGAACGTCCGGCTCACCCTCATCAACCTTCGCCCCAGAAGTATCATCCGGCGCCTGACACCCTGGCTTATTCGGCGGTGGGCAATTCCCGCTCAACCCCAACGGATCAACCCACCCCGTCGGATTCGGCGTGTACTGGTACTGGTTCAGCCCACCCGCCAACTTGATCGGATCCGGCGTCAGGTACCGACCCACCTCCGGATCATAGTACCGATGCCGGTTGTAATGCAGGCCGCTCTCAGCGTCAAAGTACTGCCCCTGAAACCGCAACGGTTGCTCGAGCTGCTCTCCCCCACCGAATGCCAGACGAGTGACTTTGCCGTAGGCGTTGTACTTCGCCGACCAGACAATCTCGCCACCGAAATCCGTCAGCTCCTGCGGCGTACCCAGGTGATCGAGCTGGTAATAAAACGGGCAGGCCTTGCGCGGGCCTTTGCCGTCGAGCATGGCCAGTGGGCGGAAGCTATCGGGTTCGTAAACGTAGCTGCGGTAGTGCTCGCGGCTGCTTTCGGCGACGAGGTTGTCGCCTTGCCAGAAGAACTCGGTGGTGTGGCCGTCGACGGTTTTGGCGATGCGGCGGCCGAAGGCGTCGTAGCGGTAGCTGGCGCTGCGGCCGTCCGGGGTCGTGACGCCGACCAAGCTGTGTTGGCAGTCGTAGCGGTATTCGGTGACGAGTTTTTGCGCGGTGCCGCGGCGTTCGCGGATGAGGTTGCCGAAGGCGTCGTAATCGTAGTGCCGGTCGCCTTGCATGAGCAGGCGATTACCCAGCACCTTCGCTGCGCCGGGGCGGTCCTGCATCAGCAGGTTGCCGGCGGGGTCGTGGGCGAAACTTTCCGGTGGGTCGTCGCGGGTGTGGCGGACGCGGGTCAGGCGGTTGAGCGGGTCGTATTGGTAATTGCGCTGGCCGTGACGGGTGTCGGCGATGCTGTCGAGATTGCCGTTGGCGCTGTAGGCATAGTCGCGGCGATACAGCGTTTGGTGCTGTTGACTGACAGCGTGGGCCTTCAATCGGCCCTGATCGTCGTAGGCATATTCGCTGAGCAACTGCCCCTGATGGCGTTGCTGTTCGCGACCGAAGGCGAATTGGTGAGTGGTGAGTCGCGCGCCGTTGAGGTCGATGGCCGTCAGCGCGCCGCCCTTGGCATGGTGGTAATCGAGTTTGCTGTTGTCCGGCAGACGCAGGCGATTGAGCTGGCCGCAGGCGTCGTAGCCATAACGCAGCGTGCCCCAGCCCTGATGTTCGGTGATCAGGCGGTCCTGCCGGTCGTATTCGAACTCCAGCGGGTGGTCGTGGCCGTCGTCGACGCTGACCAGGCGGCCGAGGCTGTCGTATCGGTATTCAACCTTGATGCCGTCGGGCAGGGTTTTGACCAGCAATCGCCCGGCCGAATCCCGCTGATAAGCCGTCACCAGCTGCGAGCCGTCCTCACCGAACTCGGTTTTCTCCAGCAGATGGCCATTGAGGTCGTAGGCGTACGCCGTGCGTTGGCCGTCGAATCCGGTTTCCTGTCGGATCAAGCCGTTGGGCGTGTAGTCCAGGAGATATTTTTCGCCGGATTCGTTTTCGATCTCGGTGAGTAACAGCTGCGCGTTGTCGTAGCGGGTGATGCGGCCCAGTTCATCGCGTGCGGCGGTGATCTTGCCGTAGGCGTTGTAGCTGAAGGCGCGGCTGGCGCCTGTGGGAAGCGTCGTCTGGATCAGTCGTCCAACGGCATCCCATTGGTACTGGGTAACGCCGCCGTGTTCGTCCTGACGGGTAATCTGCCGCCCTAATGCATCGTAGGAAAACCGCCGTTGACCACCGTCCGGCAAGGTTTCTTCGAGCAGTTGTCCCAAGCCATTCCAGACGAACACATGCCGACTGGTGTCCGGGTAACGGATCGACAGCAGCTGGCCTTTTTCGTCGTAGTGATAATGGCTGACATGGCCGTCGGGGTCGGTCGCTTCGGTGACGGCGCCTTGCGCATTGCGCTGATATTTCCAGACAGCTTTACCGCGGTACCGCGCGTGCAGGAAACCATTGCGATACTCGTAGGCCGTCGGTTCGTCTTCCGGCGGAATCAGCGCGATAAGTCGTCCGACCTCGTCGTAACGGTATTCGGTGACGGCGCCGAGCGGGTCCTGCTCGGCAATCAGCCGACCGTTGTCGTCGTAAGCCTTGAGGTGCTCGCCGCCGTCCAGCTCGACCTTGCGCACCAGCCGCGCGCGGTCGTCATGGACGTAAACCTCTTCACTGCCATCGATGTTCTGGACGGTGACGCTGCCCTCGTCATCCCAGACATAGCGCGCATCCATCTGCGAAAACGACGCCCAGTGGCGGATGCATCGCGCAGCCTTGCCGGACCTTTCCCACTCCCAGAAGAAACTCGCCCCACCGGTCAATTGCCGCTGCAGGATGACGTGCTGATCGTCGTAGTCGTAGCGCTCGCTTTCGCCAGCCGCGTTGGTTGCTTCGATCAGTTGATCGCGCTCGTCGTAGCGGTAGGCGACCAGCGTCTGCTCGGTGTGCCAGGCCTCGTCGAGGGTCTGGGCCGGGACAAAAACCTGATAGTCGACGGCGACCAAATGGCTGCGGTCATAGCGCAATCGCAAGGCACGGCCGGCGCCATTATCGAGGCGTTTGATGCGTTCGTGACGGTCACGGGTGATGCGCAGGCGGTTGTCGTAAGCGTCACTGATGGCCGTCAGCCGACCGTTATGAAAGTGATAGAACCGCGCCTCGTCACCCGCCTGGGCGAGGATCAATTCTTCGGGTTCATCGCCGAGATAAATCGCCGCCCGCGACAGGCTGTTGTGTATCGCCGGGCGCTCGGTACTCGGTAGCGGAAAGGTCGTACGGCGGTTTTCGTGGTCGATCCAGATGACGGTCTCGCCATCGATTTCCAGGTGATGGGCGAGGCTGTGACTCCAGCCGAAACCAAGGCCGCAGTCGATCTCGGCGGCGCTGGTGCGATAGAGCCGGGTGAAGTCGAACGGCAGGATGCCGTCCAGCGAGCCGTCGGTGAGGGTCAACAGTTCTTCGCCGGTGACCATCGACACCGGACATTTGTTGGTGGCGGTTTTATCAACGGAATCGGCGCTGTCGCCGTTGGGGTTTTTCGCTTGATTCGACGCGTCGTCGTGGTGTTCGTCTTTCTTTAGCGAAGCGTTGCGCCGGGCGCTCCAGCTCAACTGCATCCGGCCTTTTTTCATACCGGCTGCGATGCCCCTCGCGGCGACTTTTTTGTAGCGGTCGACGTAGCTGATGAAGCTGTTGATGATCGTGAAAATCGCTTTGACGAGGCGCAGGACAGCGCTGAGTAATTGCGCAGCTCGATTAG
>NZ_SOPU01000003.1:144057-189712 GCF_004402115.1 Pseudomonas sp. F01002
GTCGATCAACAGTTGCACCACCACCGTCGACACGGCTTCGGCGGTTTTACCGGCGATCTCGCCGGGCGGCAGCATGTCCAACCAGAGGCTGGCGGTGCGTAACAGCAGGCACAACGCCGCTTCATCACTGGCCAGCAGTTGGGCTTTTTCCATGACATCGGGGGCAGTTTCCGCAAGCTCACGCAATTGATCCGCGCCGCTGCCCAACCGCTCACCAAACTTCCCGGGATCCTTGAGAATGTCCGAAAGGAGGCCGATGCCGTCCCACACGCCCTCGATCGCCGCCCAGCTTCCCGCGAGCATTCCATTGCCTACAGCAACCGAAGACGATTCCGACCACTTCGGTTTGAACGTCTTCCACTCTTCACGCAGCCAGTGTTCGAGCTCATTCGTCAGCCCATCGTAGGAAGAGAAAAGGTCTTCAACCTGCTGCGGAGTGACTTCGTGGTGAACGTGAACGCGGTAGAACTTGCCGGGTGTACCGGTGAACGTTCCCTTGCCGTTTTTATCGAGTGTGACCGACGTCTTTTCGCCGCTATCGCTGGCAATCACATCAACCTGAATATTCCCCACGGGAATGTCATAAACCGATTCAAACTTGCTCTCGATCTCTAGCTCTCCACCCTTCGGGCATTGCACCACGGAGGAGAAAAAATCGTCGTCGCCACTGCTCACCGCAGTGCTGGCATTGCCGAAACTTATGATTCGCTCCATACCCATCAACGAAGGCAAATCAGCCGCGTGACTGGCCTTGTCGGCGGCCCGGTTGAACCAGTACTTGAGCTGTTCGCGATAGAGCGAAAGGGTGTTCGGGAAACTGTCGAGTTCCTGCTCGATGCGGGGGACGTGCTCCATCAACGCCCCGAAAAATACGAAGTTGCTGGAGTAAAGGAGTCGAACATGAGCAATCCCTGGCGCAGAAAATTAGGCGCGGGGACTTTGCGGGGGATCGATCAGGAAAGAAGTCGGGAAAGGTGGAAATGGATGTAGGGTAATTCCCTGATTTATGGCGACTAAATAACGATCAGCGAAGCGGCCCCAAATTCTGCAATCGCATTGCATCTGACTTATCGCGCTGGATGGTTTCACGACGGCTGCGCAGACGAACGGGAGCAAGCTCGCTCCCACAGGGTATCTGCCATGAATTGAGTGCGGCCATCCGCCGCGTCGCCCTTACTGTTTCTCATCCGCAGGTGTATCGTATTCGCCTTTTACAGGCCCACGGGCCAGTCGCTGATACGTGAGGTAGTTGAGTTCATGTCCTTTACCCGTCGCCAAATCCTCGGTGGCCTGGCCGGTCTTGTTGTCGTTGGCGTCGGAGCGGGGGGCGCGTCGCGGTACTGGTTGGGCAAGATGGCCGACGCCGATGCGGGCCACGACTACGAGCTGATCGCCGCACCGCTGGACGTTGAACTGGTGGCCGGGCACAAGACCGAAGCCTGGGCGTTCGGCCCGTCGGCGCCGGGCACCGAGTTGCGGGTGCGTCAGGGCGAATGGCTGCGGGTACGTTTCATCAACCACCTGCCGGTGGCGACCACCATTCACTGGCACGGCATTCGCCTGCCGCTGGAAATGGACGGCGTGCCCTACGTCTCGCAGCTTCCGGTGCTGCCGGGCGAATACTTCGACTACAAATTCCGCGTGCCCGACGCCGGCAGCTACTGGTATCACCCGCATGTGAACAGCAGCGAAGAACTCGGCCGCGGGCTGGTCGGCCCGTTGATCATCGAAGAGCGCGAGCCTACCGGCTTCAAGTACGAAAAGACTGTGAGCCTCAAGAGCTGGCACGTCGATGAAGAGGGCGCTTTTGTCGCGTTCAGCATTCCTCGCGAAGCGGCCCGTGGTGGCACGGCGGGGCGCCTGTCGACCATCAATGGCGTCTCGCAAGCGGTGATCGAATTGCCCGCCGGGCAGATCACCCGGGTGCGCCTGCTCAACCTCGATAACACCCTGACCTACCGACTCAACATTCCTGGCGTCGAAGCGCAGATCTATGCGCTGGACGGCAACCCCATCGAACCGCGCCCGTTGGGCAAGGAATACTGGCTCGGCCCGGGCATGCGCATTTGCCTGGCGATCAAGGCACCGCCGGCCGGTGAAGAGCTGTCCCTGCGCAACGGACCGGTTCGCCTTGGCACGTTCCGTTCGGTGGCGAACACCGATGCACCGACCGAATGGCCGCCCGCGCTGCCCGCCAACCCGGTGGCCGAGCCGGACCTGGCCAATGCCGAGAAACTCAACTTCAATTTCGAATGGGTAGGCTCGGTGTCGGTGAATGTCGACAATGGCAAGCCGCCGAGCCTGTGGCAGATCAACGGCAAGGCCTGGGACATTACCGACAAGACTTGCGCCGATCGCCCGATTGCCAAGCTCGAGAAGGGCAAGAGCTACATTTTCGAATTGAAGAACATGACTCAGTATCAACACCCGATTCACCTGCACGGCATGAGCTTCAAGGTCATCGCCTCGAACCGGCACAAGGTCATACCGTACTTCACTGACACCTACTTGCTGGGCAAGAACGAACGCGCGCAAGTGGCGCTGGTGGCGGATAACCCTGGGATCTGGATGTTCCACTGCCATGTGATCGATCACATGGAAACCGGCCTGATGGCCGCCATCGAGGTGGCCTGATGCGTCAGATACGCCCGACAGCAATCATCGACCGCAGCGGCGATCGTGACTTCATGCGCGAAGCCCTGACCCTGGCCGCCCAAGGCGCGGCGCTGGGTGAAGTGCCGGTGGGCGCGGTGCTGGTGCAGGACGGTGAAATCATCGGTCGGGGTTTCAACTGCCCGATCAGCGGCAACGACCCGAGTGCTCACGCCGAGATGGTCGCGATCCGCGCTGCTGCGTTGGCAGCCAGCAACTATCGTCTGCCCGGCAGCACGCTGTACGTGACACTTGAGCCGTGCAGCATGTGCGCCGGGCTGATCGTGCATTCGCGGATTGCGCGGGTGGTGTATGGGGCGCTGGAGCCGAAGGCCGGGATTGTGCAGAGTCAGGGGCAGTTTTTTACCCAGGGTTTTTTGAATCACCGGGTGCTGTACGAAGGCGGAGTGTTGGCCGAGGAGTGCGGGGCGGTGTTGAGCGAGTTCTTCAAGGCCCGAAGAACCAAACCAACAGACTAAACACCGTCCCCTGTGGGAGTGAGCTTGCTCGCGATTGCGGACTTACATTCAACATCGTCGTTGGCTGAAAGGACGCCATCGCGGGCAAGCCCGCTCCCACAGGTTTATCTGGGGTCTGAAAGATCGGGGGTTACTTGCGGGCCACGATGACGGCACGCATCGGCGCCGGCAGCCCTTCAACCGTCTTGCTGTGATCTTCCGGGTCAAGGAAATCGCTCAACGACTGATACTTCATCCACTCCGTCCCGCGCTGTTCCTCGACCGTCGTCACGCTCACGTCCACGCAGCGAACATCCGTGAACCCGGCGCGACGCAACCACAATTCCAGCGCCGGCACCGACGGCAGGAACCACACGTTTCGCATCTGCGCATAACGGTCTTCCGGCACCAATACCTGCTGCTGATCGCCCTCGATCACCAGGGTCTCCAGCACCAGTTCGCCACCCTTGACCAGGCAATCCTTCAGCGCCAGCAAATGCTCGATCGGCGAACGACGGTGATAAAACACGCCCATGGAAAATACGGTGTCGAAGCCTTCCATGTTCGGCGGCAGGTCTTCGAACGGGAACGGCAGGTGCCAGGCATTGGGTTCGGACAGGTAACGCTGCACCGCCTGGAACTGACAGAAGAACAGCCAGTTCGGGTCAACACCAATCACACTGTCGGCACCCGCACCGAGCATGCGCCACATGTAATAGCCATTGCCGCAGCCGACATCGAGGATGCGTTTACCCTTCAGATCCAGATGCGGTGCAACCCGCGACCATTTCCAGTCGGAACGCCATTCGGTGTCGACGTGCACGCCAAACAGATCGAACGGCCCTTTGCGCCAAGGCGACAAGCCCATCAGCGCAGTGCGCATCTGAGCACGGGTTTCGTCGTCGCAATCGGTGTCCAGCGTCAGACCGTTGAGCAAATCAACTTCGCTCGGCTGAATCTTCGGCAAAGCGTCCAGCGCACTCTGCCAACGCTCCAGATCGCCGTGACCCTTTTCCATTTTCTTGTCGAGTTGACGCTGCAGAGTGTTGGCCCAATCGGCCAGCGGTGTGCCAGCCAAGCGGCGGGCGAGGGGGGACAGATCAATCATGGCAAGGCAATCAACGAGGCAAAGTTAAGACACTGGAACCACGGCACGACTTTCGAGAACCCGGCGGCCAGCAGGCGCTCGCGGTGTTCTTCGAGGCTGTCGGGCTTCATGACGTTTTCGATGGCGCTGCGCTTCTGGGCGATTTCCAGTTCGCTGTAGCCGTTGGCGCGTTTGAACGCGACATGCAGGTCAGTGAGCAGCGCATGTTCTTCGAGGTCGTTGAAGCGCAGCTTCTCCGACAGAATCAGCGCGCCACCGGGCAACAGCGATTGGCGGATACGCGAGAGCAATGCGGTGCGCTGCTCCGGGGCGATGAATTGCAGGGTGAAGTTCAGCGCCACCACCGAGGCGGGCTGGAAGTCGAGAGCGAGGATGTCGCCTTCGATCACTTCAACGGGCAGCAACTCCTGGAACATCGAGTCCTGACCGTTGAGGTACTCGCGGCAGCGTTCGACCATCGCCGCCGAGTTATCCACAGCGATGACGCGGCAGCCGTCGGTGCGTACGTGTCGGCGCAAGGCCTGGGTTACGGCACCGAGGGACGAACCCAGGTCGTAAAGCACGCTGTTTGGCTGGGCGAACTGCGCGGCGAGCACGCCAAGGTTTTCAACGATGGTCGGATAGCCCGGCACCGAGCGCTTGATCATGTCCGGGAACACCCGCACCACGTCCTCGTTGAAGGCGAAGTCAGGCACCTGGGCCAAAGGCTGGGCGAAAAGGCGATCGGGTTCTTTGCTCACGGCGGTTCCAGCGGCTTAGGTGGAAAAGGCTGGCATTTTAGCCAAATTGACGGGGGGATGCGCGGGTTGTCTGATAAACCACCTGACAGGATCCAAGGTCTGCTTCTTCAGTGACACCGCTATCGCGAGCAAGCTCGCTCCCACAAGTACAGCGCTATCCCTGTGGGAGCGAGCTTGCTCGCGATGAATTCAGCGCGGTTTTTGGCCGAACGCCGACGCCGCAATCCCCCATTGCCCCAACCAATAGCTGAGGATGATCACATAAGGCGCCGCATCGAACGGCGCAACAAAGCGACTGATGCCAATCACGCTGTCGGAAAACACAAACGCCACCGCACCTGCCGCCGCCAGCAGCGCCGAGCGTTTGGGCACTTCGGTCCCGAGCCGAGCCAGCGCCCGCCAGAGCATCGCGTTAATGGCCAACCCGTAAACAATCACCGGAATCAGTAACGGGCCCAGTCCGTGGGAAATCAATATCCCCAACAGTACCGCGCCAACACCCAAGGCAATCACCAATGGCAACAGCGCCAACCGCCGGCAATCGCTCAAGTAGGCTTTCAGATAGGCCAAGTGGGCGACCAAAAACGCCCCAAGACCAAACACAAACAAATCCCCCGGCCACGCCAGCAACACATCACCAAGCAGCGAGAAAATCAGTCCGAGGCTGATCCAGCGTCGATACTCGGTAGGCGGTGCGTCATGCAACCAGCCGAGCAAGGCCAGAACCGGCAATGGCTTGACCAGCAGGCAGAGCAACGCAGCATGCACGCTGACGCCGTAGAGGAACGTCACCGCGCCCATCAGCGCCAGAATCAGCCAGCCCACGATCAGTTAACCGAGATTGCGCAGTCGAAGGTTTCCACTGCCGGTACTTCCGGTGCCCAGGGTTGTGAGTAGGTCAGGCGCAAACGGCCCGTGCCAGCGGCGAAGGACTGGAAGCGCCAGGTCGAGAGGCCGGCGCTGCCAACGATCCCCGCGTCTTGCGGGTTGCTGTAGACCTCGGGGCTGAGCGCGCGCAATACGCCACCGGCCGAATCCTGGATAGCCCAGCGATAACCCGTGGTCGGGTTGCTCGGCAGGGTCAGAATCAGGTTTTGCCCGCTGTGCAGTTTTACCGGGCATTCGCTTTGTTTTTCCACGGTCACGTTCTGTTTCGGTTGCGTGGCGCACGCGGCCAGCAAGGAGAGGGCGAGGGGGACAAACAGGCGGGTGGGGGACATAAGGTCAGTGGCTCCGGCATTCACGACGAACGGCGAGCATAACTGAAGATGAGACAAAGTGTGACGGCAACGCCTGAGGTGGCCGAGAGTTGAGCGTCGTCAGTGCCGACGTCATCGCGAGCAAGCTCGCTCCCACAGGGGACAGTGATAAACCTGTGGGAGCGAGCTTGCTCGCGATGGCGGTCGTATTGTCGCTACATCACCGTCAGAACAATATCTTCGCCACATCCGCAAACCGCTTGGCAAAGTGCACGGTAATCCCTTCCTTCAGATAATCCGGCAGTTCTTCAAAGCTACCGCGGTTAGGCTCCGGCAGAATCAATTCAAAGATCTTCTGCCGCCGCGCCGCAATTACCTTTTCGCGCACGCCGCCAACCGGCAGTACATGCCCGGTCAGCGTCAGTTCGCCGGTCATGGCGATGCCTTTTTTCGGCGCCTGGTTTCGGGCGAGCGAGAGCAGGGCGCTGGCCATGGTCACGCCGGCACTCGGGCCGTCTTTCGGGGTGGCACCTTCCGGGACGTGCAGGTGAACGAAGGCTTCGTCGAAGAACTTCGAATCACCGCCGAACGACTTCAGATTGGAGCTGACGTAGCTGTAGGCGATTTCCGCCGACTCCTTCATCACATCGCCCAATTGCCCGGTGAGTTTGAAGCCACGATTCAGGGTGTGAATGCGCGTGGCTTCGATCGGCAAGGTCGCGCCGCCCATGCTGGTCCAGGCCAGCCCGGTGATGACCCCGGTACCGGACAGCACTTGCTCGTTACGGAACACCGGATGGCCGAGTGAGGACTCGAGGTCTTTCGGGCCGAGCTTGATCACCGCTTTCGGCTCGTCGATCAGTTTCACAACGGCTTTGCGCACCAGTTTGCCCAGTTGTTTTTCCAATTGCCGCACCCCCGCTTCACGGGCGTAACCGTCGATCAACGCTTTGAGGGCGCTGTCGCTGATGCTCAGGCTGCCTTTGGACACGCCGGCCTTTTCCAGTTGCTTGGGCCACAGGTGACGTTTGGCGATGGCGATTTTTTCTTCGGTGATGTAACCCGACAGGCGAATAATTTCCATCCGGTCCAGCAACGGGCCGGGGATCGAGTCCAGGGTGTTGGCGGTGCAGATGAACAGCACTTTCGACAGGTCCAGACGCAAGTCCAGGTAGTGGTCGAGGAATTCGACGTTCTGTTCCGGGTCGAGGGTTTCCAGCAGTGCCGAGGCCGGGTCGCCCTGGTAGCTTTGGCCCATCTTGTCGATCTCGTCGAGCATGATCACCGGGTTCATCACTTCGACATCTTTCAACGCATGGACGAGTTTGCCCGGTTGCGCGCCGATGTAGGTGCGGCGGTGGCCCTTGATCTCGGCTTCGTCGCGCATGCCACCGAGGCTGAAGCGGTAGAACGGCCGACCGAGGGATTCGGCGATGGATTTACCGACACTAGTTTTACCTACGCCCGGCGGGCCGACCAGCAGCACGATGGAGCCGCTGATCTCGCCTTTGTAGGCCCCGACGGCGAGGAACTCGAGGATGCGGTCCTTGATGTCGTCGAGGCCGGCATGGTGTTTGTCCAACACCTTGCGTGCGTGCTTGAGGTCTAGTTTGTCCTCGCCGTACACGCCCCACGGCACCGAGGTTGCCCAGTCGAGGTAGTTGCGGGTGACCGCGTACTCCGGCGAACCGGTTTCGAGGATCGACAGCTTGTTCATTTCCTCTTCGACGCGTTTTTGCGCCTGAGCGGGCAGAACCTTGCCTTCCAGGCGCTGTTCGAACTGCTCGATGTCGGCGCTGCGGTCGTCCTTGGTCAGGCCCAGCTCTTGCTGGATGACCTTGAGTTGTTCCTTGAGGAAGAACTCGCGCTGATGCTCGCCAATCTTGCGGTTAACTTCGGCGGAAATCTCTTTTTGCAAACGCGCGACTTCGACTTCCTTGCGCAACATCGGCAGGACTTTTTCCATGCGCTTGAGCATTGGCACGCAGTCGAGCACTTCTTGCAGGTCGCTGCCGGTGGCCGAAGTCAGTGCGGCGGCGAAGTCGGTCAGCGGCGATGGGTCGTTGGGGCTGAAACGGTTGAGGTAGTTCTTCAGCTCTTCGCTGTACAGCGGGTTGAGCGGCAGCAGTTCCTTGATCGCGTTGATCAGCGCCATGCCGTAGGCCTTGACCTCGTCGGTCGGCTCGGTGGGCTGGTGCGGGTATTCGACTTCTACCAGGTACGGCGGGCGATGGTGTTTGAGCCAGGTGCGGATGCGCACGCGAGTCAGGCCTTGGGCGACGAATTGCAGTTTGCCGTTTTCGCGACTGGCGTGGTGCACCTTGACCAGGGTGCCGTAGAGCGGCAGGGCCGAGGTGTCGAAATGACGCGGGTCTTCCTGGGGCGTGTCCATGTAGAACAGGGCCAGGGAGTGGTGATCGGATTTGCTCACCAGGTCGAGGGTTTCGGCCCACGGTTCTTCGTTGACGATGACCGGCAGCACTTGGGCCGGGAAGAACGGGCGGTTGTGGATCGGGATGATGTAGACCTTGTCCGGCAGGTTCTGGCCTGGCAGGGCGAGGCCTTTGCCGGTGGAGGGGTGTTCGGCGTTCTCTGGGTCGGCGTATTCGCTCGGGTCTTCGGGGAATTCTTGCTGGTCGCTCATGGGGCACCTGCGCAATTGGGTATGGGTGTTAGATGGGGCAGGTGGGGGGTGGTTTCAATGGCGATGGATATTTCTGGGTGTGTGTTCAGGGTTTGGACAGGTGTGTTTGACTTGGCGGCCTGTGGGAGCGAGCTTGCTCGCGATGACGGAGTGTCAGCCGACATTGATGTCGAATGTTAAACAGCCATCGCGAGCAAGCTCGCTCCCACAGGGGATGTGCGGTGTGACGGGACAGCGGCCATAAAAAAGGCGACCCCCTCACAGGAGTCGCCTTTCCTTTAACCGCCGCTACAACTTACTCGGACAGTTTGTACGCAATCACGTAGTCACCTTGTTTGGTGCCCAGCGACCCATGACCGCCCGCAACAACGAGCACGTATTGCTTGCCGTCCTTGCCGGTGTAGGTCATTGGCGTGGTTTGTGCGCCTGCTGGCAGGCGGCCTTCCCACAACTGTTTGCCGTTTTTCACGTCGTAGGCGCGTAGGTACTGGTCGAGGGTGCCGCTCAGGAAACCAACGCCGCCAGCAGTGACGAAGGTACCGCCCAGGCTAGGCACGCCCATGCTCAACGGAATCGGAACCGGCGAGCTGTCGCGCACGGTGCCGTTTTTGTGTTTCCAGATGATTTTGCTGGTGGTCAGGTCGACCGCTGTCACGTAACCCCAGGCCGGTGCCTGGCACGGCAGGCCCAGTGGCGAGAGCAGGGGTTCGAGGATGACGCCGTATGGCGCGCCTTTGTTCGGCTGCACGCCTTCGGTTTCGCTTTTACGCGGGCCTTGGGCGGCGATTTCGGCGGCCGGGATCAGTTTCGATTTGAACGCCATGTAGTCCGGGTTCATGAAAGCAATCTGACGCACCGGGTCAACCGAGATGCCGCCCCAGTCGAACACGCCGAAGTTGCCTGGATACACGATCGAACCTTGCAGCGATGGCGGCGTGAACGCGCCGTCGTAGCGCATGGATTTGAAGTCGATCCGGCAGATCAGTTGGTCGAACGGGGTGACGCCCCACATGTCGCGTTCTTTCAGCGGCGGTGGCATCAGGTTCAGGTCGGATTTCGGTTGGGTTGGCGAGGTGTGATCACCTTCGACAGCGCCTTGTGGCACCGGCACTTCGTTGATCGGCACGATGGCCTTGCCGGTGCTGCGGTCCAGCACGTAGATGCTGCCTTGCTTGGTGGACGCGAGTACCGCTGGTTTCACACCGTCTGCGGTTTTCAGGTCCATCAGGGTTGGCTGGCCGCCGACGTCCATGTCCCACAGGTCGTGGTGGGTGAACTGGAAGTGCCAGCGCACCTTGCCGGTGGCGATGTCGAGCGCGGTCAGGCCGGCGGCGTGCAGTTCCGATTCTGGCGTACGCGCGCCACCGAACTGGTCCGGGGTCTGGTTGCCCATCGGCAGGTAAAGCATGCCGAGTTTTTCGTCAACGGCGAACATGGACCACATGTTCGGCGAGTTGCGGGTGTAGACCTTGCCTTCGGCAATCGGTGTGGTGTCGTCCGGGTTGCCGCTGTCCCAGTTCCACACCAGTTTGCCGGTGTGCACGTCGAACGCGCGGATCACGCCGCTTGGCTCGTCGGTGGAGACGTTATCGGTGACGTGGCCGCCAATCACGACCAGGTCTTTAGTCACGGCTGGTGGCGAGGTGGAGTAGTAACCGCCGGCGTTGAAGCCGCCGATGTTGGCGCTCAGGTCTACCTGGCCTTTGTTGCCGAAGTCTTCGCACATTTTGCCGGTGTCGGCGTCGAGGGCGATCAGACGGGTGTCGGCAGTCGGCAGGAAAATGCGACGCGGACAAACGCTGCTGACCGGCGCAGGGTTGGCTGTGCCGGTCGGGCTTTGCTCGGAGGCGTAAGCGGCGTCATCGTGATACGTCACGCCACGGCAGGTCATGTGCGCCCAACCCTTGAAGTTCGCCGCGTTTTGCGTGGAGAGCTTCGGATCGAAACGCCAGATTTCCTTGCCGGTGTCCGGGTCCAGCGCGATCACCTGGCTGTGCGGCGTGCAGACGTAGAGCATGCCGTTGACTTTCAGCGGGGTGTTTTCGGCAGTGGTTTCACCCGGGTCGTTCGGCCCTGGCAGGTCGCCAGTGCGGTAGGTCCAGGCTGGAACGAGCTTGTTCGCGTTCTGCGGGGTGATCTGTGCCAGTGGCGAGTAACGGTCGCCATGGGCGCTGCGGCCGTAGGAGTTCCAGTCACCGTCGGGCATGGCCGGGGCGGTGTTGGTCATACCCGGCACGCTGTCGCGGTCCAGTTGACCTTTGATTTCACCGGGGTTGGTGAATTGGCTGGCCAGCGCGGCAACACCGGCAATCGCCACCGCAGCGCTCAGGGCACCTGTGCCGACCGGATTGAATTCACCGCGATGCAGTGGGCGGCGGACCCACGGCAGCAGCATGACGATACCGATGGCAAACAACATCGCCAGACGCGGTACGAGTTGCCACCAATCGAGGCCGACTTCCCACAGGGCCCAGACGGTACTGGCGAACAGCACCACTGCGTACAGGCCCAGCGCAGAGCGGCGGGCAGCAATCAGCAGCCCCCCGGTCAGCGCCAGGCCGATACCGGCCAGCAGGTAATACAGCGAGCCGCCGAGCATGCTCAGCTTGATCCCCCCGGCCAGCATGGCCAGGCCCATTAGCAGAAGCAGGATACCGAGCAGGCTCGGCAGCAGACGGCTTCGACTCAAAGCACCATCAGTGCTCATAGTGTGGTTCTCCGTGACGTTTTAAGTAGTCCCGCGCAAGTTCACTGTAGATGACGATCCGGTGCGGGCAGGGTTCATGTAAAAAGTGTTTGGACGCCGCATTCCCTGTGGGGGCGAGCTTGCTCGCGATAGCGGCCTCGCATTCAGCATTGATGTCGACTGACACTCCGCCATCGCGAGCAAGCTCGCTCCCACAGGTTTTGCGTGATTCTTAGAACGACGACTGGACCTTGATCCCGCCAATCAGCGCGTCATCGACCTGGTCCACGCCACCGGGGTGGCGGATGTATTGCAGGTTCTGGCGCACGGTCAGCCAGTTCGTGACGTGCACGCCGTAATAGAGTTCGGCGCTGTATTCGGTGTCCTGCGGTGGCAGGAAGGACGGGTCGTTGTAGTCGAAGACCGCGCGGGCCTGATTGGTCGCCTCGGCGTTCTTGCGATAGGCCGGGTTGACGTGGACGCGGGCCAGGGCGAAACCGATGTCGTCCTTGGCGCGTGCATCGAACAAGCCTTTGTAGACGACGCCCGCCTGGACATAGTTGTCGATGGCGTTGGTCTTCTTGTCGTGCATCGTGCCGTTGGCGAACACGCTCAGGCCGCGGGAGTTGTCGCTGGCGCGGCTGGTCAATTGCTGCTGCACACCGAGCCACACACCGTGTTTGCTCGACGCGCTGCGGTAAGCCTCGCCACTCAAGGCGGCCGGCTGACCGTTGCTGTCCTTGTAAGCGTCGGTGGCGTTGGCACTGCTGTAGTAATAGCCAGCGCGGTATTCCCCCGGTAGACCATTGAGCTTCGGCGACCACACCAGTTCCACCGGCAGGATCGCGCCCTGGGTACCGCTGCCGCTGAGCTTGAAGCCGTTGCCGCGATCGAGGTTCGACGGGTTCTGCTCATACGCGCCGACTTGCGCGTACAACTCCGGCGTCAGGTGATATTTGACGCGCATCGCCCACTGGCTGACCGGCCAGTTGTACCAGATGCCGCCGACCCAGTTGCCCACCTGCGAGCCGCAGAACGCGAGGTTCTGGAAGTCGCAGGGGAAGCTGTTGAAGTCTTCGCCTTCGCCGAAACGGCCGACCTTGATGTCGAGCTTTTGATCGAAGAATTTCTGCTGATACCACATCTGCGTCAGGCGCCATGTCTGCCCGCGGCCCCAGACTTCCTGAGCCGAGGTGAACCCGCCCACGCGCGGATCATTGATGCGGTCGTTGCTGATGTTATTGCCGTTGCGCTCGGTGATGGTCAGCTGAAATTCGGCGTCGTCCCAGCCCAGAATCTTCTGCAAGTCCATGTGGGTGCCGAGGCCAAACTGGTCGCTGTAGCGAGCGGTGCGATCGTGGTCGTAGCCGCCGTGCAGATTGCTGCCCATTTCGCCGGTGTAATCGACCTTGAAGTCGTAGCCTTTTTCCGAAAGTTCGGTGCGCGTGCCGTTCCAGTCGCCGAGCATCCACGGCGACTCGCTATCGAAGGCCGGAGCCGCCTGGGTGCAAGTGGCGAGGCCCAGCGCGGTGAATCCGCCAATCAGGTTCAGGGCTTTTCGACCAGCAATAGTGGTGCGGACAGCGCTGTCTCGCGGAGTTTGAAGATAAGGCATAGGGGAAGTAATTCTTGGTCTTTTCTGGGGGGTGAACTGAAGCGGCAGTATGTCGCGGGCAGCGGAAGCGTTTCAGCTTGACGGGCGCAAGGATAATGTCCTGTTACAAATAGAGAAAGCGCTTTTAACGACATGGAGCGTTTCGGATTTGGTAACAGTCAGTGGAAAAGATCGCAGCCTCGTTTCACTCGACAGCTCCTACAGGTGAACGCATTCCAATGTAGGAGCTGTCGAGTGAAACGAGGCTGCGATCTTTTGTGTTTCACCTACATTTATCTGACCGCACACAGATCGCTTCCCCCCAACGAAGCCCTCGGCTAAGGTGCGCGGCTTCTTCACTCTCTCTACGCTCGAAGGCCCGGCATGACCGAACAGAACAACAACCCGCTGCACGGCGTGACGCTGGAGCAAATCCTCAACGCGCTGGTTGAACACTACGAATGGTCGGGGCTGGCCGAGCGCATCGATATCCGCTGTTTCAAGAGTGATCCGAGCATCAAGTCGAGCCTGACGTTTCTGCGCAAAACCCCGTGGGCGCGGGAGAAGGTCGAGCGCTTGTACGTGAAGTTGATGCGCACCAAGCGCCCGGTCTGAACATGGTCAACCCACCGACGCCAGGTTCTGCCGCGCGGCGTCATGTTGTCGCCGTGGCTGCAGTGCTTGGCTGGGCGGGACTGAGCATTCAGTTGTACCTGATTTTCTACTCACGCTGGACGCTGGCGGCCAGTCTGCTCGGCGGGCTGATCAGCTTCTTCAGCTATTTCACCGTGCTGAGCAATACGCTGGTGGCGACCGTGCTGACGTGTGAGCTGACGTCCCGCGAGTCGGCGGCGCGACGCTGGTTTTTGCAGCCGTGGGTAAGCAGCGGCATTGCCGTGAGCATCGCCGTGGTCGGCCTGGGGTACAACGTGTTGTTGCGCCATTTATGGCATCCGCAAGGCTGGCAATGGCTGGCCGATGAGCTGATGCATGACGTCATGCCCCTGCTGTTTCTGACTTATTGGTGGTGCTGTGTGCCGAAAGGCACGTTGCGACTGCGGCATATCGCTGCGTGGGTGATCTATCCAGTGGTGTATTTCGCGTACTCGTTGTGGCGCGGGCATCTGCTGGCGGTTTATCCCTATCTGTTCATTGATGTCGGCAAACTGGGTTATTCACAGGTGTTCGTGAATGCCGGAGGGCTGCTATTGGGTTTTGTGGCGATAGCGTTGTTGGTGGTTGGGCTGGATAGACGTCGTCGCCAATAAAATCGCCAGGATCGCAGCCTGCGGCAGCTCCTACAATGGATCGTCGTACACCCTGTAGGAGATGCCGCAGGCTGCGATCTTTTAAGGTTTCACTCGTCGTCGCTGTCATCCGCCCGCCAGTAACCCACGGCTTTGACGGACTGCTCGTTAAGCCCGTGCTCATCCAGCAATACCCGACGTATCTGCCGCGACACTTTGCTCTCGGTCGCCACCCAGGCGTATAGGTTGCCGCTGGGCACCTGCAGCTGCTTCACGGTGTTCAGCAGGTTATTGCTGCCGCCTTCGCGCAGTACCCAGATCACATTGACCTGCGCCACGCTGTCGAGTTTTTGCTGCTCGGCACCGTTCTCCACTTCGATGATCACCAGTGCCCGGCGATTGGCCGCCAGGCCTTCCAGTCGACGAGCAATCGCGGGGATGGCCGTCTCATCGCCGATCAACAGGTAGCTGTCGAAAATGTCCGGCACGATCATCGAACCCCGTGGCCCGCCGATGTGCAGGAACTGGCCGGGTTTGGCCTGTTCGGCCCAGGTCGAGGCGGGGCCGTCACCGTGCAGTACGAAGTCGATGTCCAGTTCCAGTGCGTCGAGGTCAATGCGCCGAGGGGTGTAATCACGCATGGCGGGCATCGGGCCGTTGTCTTTGCCGGCACCGAGTACCAGGGTTTCCAGCGCCGCCTGCTGCGCTTCATTCTGTGGGAACAGCAGTTTGACGTGGTCGTCCGTGCCGAGGCTGACGAAGCCTGCCAGCTCCGGGCCGCCCAGGGTAATCCTGCGCATCCGTGGCGTCAGGTCGATCACCCGCACGACTTGCAGCCGACGGCGTTTGATTTCATGCATGACGCGGTGAATGGTTTGTACGATCACTTCAGTCATTCGGCTTGCTCCTGAGCGGGTTGAACGACAGGGCCATCGACGATGGCTTTGGCGGTGTTGTTAAGCAGGTCGCGCACCCGCAGGATTTCTTCCGGGCTCCAGCGGCCGTGATGCATCTGCAAGGCATGACGCAAGTTGTGCACTGCTTCGTGAATCTCGGCGGGGCGGTCATGGCCGCGCAATGAGCGCTTGCTGACTTCGATGCGCATCCGCACACCATCTAGTGCGATCGCCTGTTCGCTTAACGACAGACGTCCGGCGTCGGTGATGGTGTAGCGTTTTTTTCCGCCCTCGGCGTCGCCCAGGATCATTTCGCTTTCTTCAAGGAAGGTCAGGGTCGGGTAGATCACACCGGGGCTGGGGCTGTAGGCGCCGTCGAACATGCTTTCGATCTGGCGGATCAGGTCATAGCCGTGGCACGGCTGCTCGGCGATCAGCGCCAGCAGCAGCAGTTTCAGATCGCCTGGGGCGAAAACCCGCGGGCCTCGGCCACCCCGTTCGCGGCCGGGGCCTGGGCGTTTTTCGAAGCCGTCGCGGCCGTCGTTATGATCGCGGTGTTGGGAATGATGGTCTCTCATTTTTCTCTGCTCTCGTCGTATTTAGATACAACTTAAGATATATCTTAAGCGCAGGGCAAGACGTTTTTTGCAAGGGGCTGATCGGTGCCGACGGGCGGTCGGCGCGGTCAATGATGCAAATCACCAGGAAATATCACCGTACATAAGCTGATTTTGTCGCCGATACAGGAATTGTTTAATAGTTAAAGCTGTTGCTCTAATAATAGTTAAACTTATGTTCTAAAAATCCTGCAAGTCCATTGTTGTCTAGGCGAAGCCGCTGTATGGTTTTTTTAGTAAAACTGTATGTAGGCTGTAACTTACAGTCACTATTTGGTATTTGAGTTTTTTGTTTCTTTTTCCTTCTGGTCATGAGGTTGTTTAACTACGCGCTCATGGGAAGTTGCCTGCTTACTTTCCGGAACAAGAAGTCGAAGATGTTTCGGCGTTGGAAGTTCAAACAAAGCGACCTGTTGCGGGTAAGCAGTTTTTAACTTTCAATGAACCGATTCCATAAAGAAAACAGGTACTTAACAATGTTCAAGAAAATCGCAATCGCTGCCCCATTGGCTATTTTGGCGCTGGGTTCCTCCGGGGCATTTGCCGCAGGTGAAGCTGCTCACTCCATCAACATCGTCGCCCACGTGCCGACTAACGGCTTCTACGTGGTGCCGACTGACCCTGACCTGGTTAACAAGGATCAGGACATGAGCTTTCAGCCGAGCAGCGGCAAGATGAGAGAGGTTAATGGGTTCTTCGATGTGCGCAACAACAACGGTTCGGTTCACGCCAGCCTGGAAAGCGCGCCAAAACTGATTTCTGGCTCCGATACCATTGATTTGAAAGTCGAGCTCAATAACAAGGAACTCAACTTGACCCCGCAACTGGTTGTAGGTGAAGCCGAGTCTGACGTGAACTTCCGCGCACCGCTGAAAATCAGTGCGGTAGGTACGACCTTCCAGCCGGGCGACTACACCGGTGTCGTGGCAATGACCTTCGACGCTGTCCCTCCCGTGGGCGGCTCGCGCTAACTTTCAAAGTCGCGCAAACCGACAGGGCAAACAGCATTGTTTGTCCCGTCGGACTTCAACTTGATCGTAATCAGAGTAAGAGTTCATGTTCCCGATGACCCCCATCGCGGCTGCGCTTGCGCTGTTGTTTTGCGCCAGTGCAGCCGCGGCTCCCGTTTCTTCCGCCGGTACGACACCGCGAAGTCTACTGGCGCAGGCCAAAGGTCTTCCGGCGGATTTCGAGGAGCATTTCTTTGATGTGCCTCTGGCTGTCCGGGTAGAACTCGATCAACAGCCTCTGGGAGAGGCCATGGTGGTGTTGTCTCGCGATGATCGCGTTACCCTGCTCGAATTTACCGACACCAGCGAAAACCGTTTCGGCCCCGCTGAACGGGAAAAATGGGCAAGTTATCTCAAGCCGGGTGTGCCGCTGGGCAATTGCACGGGATCATGCCCGGATCAGGTGCTGGCCGTGCACTACAACCTGGAAAACTCGTTGGTTTCGATCCTCACCGAAAACGCCGAGCGCGATCTGGAGACCAAGCGTTATTACGAGCAGCCGGATGGCGGCAGTAGCGGCCTGATGGTGCGCAACCAGCTCAACCTCAATGGCGGCCAGGATCAGGATCTGGGTGGGCGCTATGGCCTTGAAGCCAGCGCGAGCCTGGGCAACTGGAGCCAGACATTCAACATGCAATTGGCCCGCCTCGGCGGTCCCGACGATAAGCTTTATCACGCGGTTCATGAGCTCTACACCCAGCGCGAACTGCAGGGCAGCTTCCTGCGCCTGGGCTATTTCACCCCCAGTTCCGAAGGGCTGACCCGCCAACCTCGTACGTTTGGCACCAGCCCCGATACCGCTGTCGGCGTCATGTTCGGCAGCTCTGACAGCCTGGCGATCAACAGTCCGATGCCCAGCGTCTACCCTATTTATGTCACGGCCAATCGCCAAGGGTCGGTGGAGATCTATCGCGACGGTCTGTTGATCAACACACAGTCAGTGCCCGCGGGATTGCAAACCCTCGATACCCGGCCGCTGCCAGGCGGGATCTACGAAGTGGAAGTGCGCCTGATCGAAGATGGCCAGATCACCTCCACTACCCAGGAGCTGGTGTACAAGCCCAGCAACTGGCGCAACCTCGATGAGCGCTGGCGCTACAACCTGTTTGCCGGTGAAGAAAGCAAACTGCTCAGTAACTGGAACCAGCAGTCCAGTGGCAGTCCGACGGCAGGGGCGTCGGTCAATTACCTGATGCACCCACGGGTAATTCTCGGGCTATCGGCGCGGCAGATTCGCGAAAAACTGCAATACGGCAGTTCCATCGACTGGACCCTGGCCAATCACATCAGTCTCTATGCCAACGTGTATTAGACTCAGGATCATGGCACCGGTCTCGATCTGCAAAGTCTTTACAACTATGGCTCCGGTAGCCTGGTGATCAGCCACAACCGCAGCTGGCTGGACACCACCAACCTGTACGAAACCCTGCCAGACGGTACACGGGTGCGCCAACGTAATGTGTTCGTTGGCGAAACCAGCAATTCATCCCTGGCGATCAACCATCGGGTCAGCAGTAAAAGTTCGATCAGCGGACGGGTGTCCCACAGCGAGGGCAACATCGATGGCATCGGTATGGATCTGGGTTGGACCCAGCGCGCTACGTTGTTCGGCAGCGATGCGAGTTGGCGTCTGTCGTTATTTGATCGCCCGGGCAGTTTCAGCAGTGGCGACGCACGCAACCGCGGGATAGACCTGAGCCTTAACCTGGCGTTGGGCACGCCGGGCCAGCAGATCACTGGCAGCATCGGTTCGCGCACGGCCCGTGACGGCAGCCGCGACAACAATGGTTCCCTCGGCTGGCGCCGGGATCTCAAAGATCACGTGCTGCAAAACGTCTCGGTGACGGCACTCACTGACACCTACGGCGTGGGTGTGTCGAGCCTTGCCAACTTTCGTACCGACGCAGTCAATGGCGACGGTTTCGTCCAGCGTTCGTCCTACAACGGCAACTTCACCGGCGGTCTTAACCTGGACAGCACCCTGGTTGTCGGCGGCGAGCAAATGCTCATGACCAGCCATTACGAAATGCGTGGTGCGGGAATGATTGTCGACGTGGAATCAGACATCGACGACATCACCCTGCGCGCCGACGATTACAGCGGCGGCGGCGCGGCGTTGAAGCCGGGGCGCAATTTCATCCCGATTACTGCGTACCAGAACAGTTCGGTGAGTTTCGATTTTGAAGGCAATCACGTGCCGGCAGCGACCATCGAACCGCCGCGCACGCGCTATCACCTGAACAAGGGCGGGGTGGAATACCGCAAGGTGCGGGTGATGAAGACCCTGACCGTGCTCGGCCGGCTGGTCGATGCGCAGGGGCGACCGCTCAAGGGCCATCACGTGATCAACCACGCCAGCCGCGGGGTGACGGAAGTCGACGGGTTCTTCTCGATGGAAATGAATGCGGGCTCACCGACGCTTGAAGTGCGCCAGGGTAATCAGCTGCTTTGCCAGTTTCGTCTTGATGCCAGTCGTCATCGCAGTGAAAACGATGTGTTGATGATCGGTGATCTGCACTGCACGCCGGATACTCTGGCGGATGCGTCGTTTATTAAACAGAAGGCGGGTTGAAACGATGATAAGGGGTAAAACAGGTGGAAGCCGCAGTTTTTGGTTTTTGATATTAAGCCTGATGGCCGAATCAGCGGTGAGTGCAACGATGGATATTCGTGCGGTGTTTCGACCCGATCCGTCAAAACCACTGCAAAACAAGTTTGTTAACGAAACCCCTCTAAGTGGACATTGCGAAACTCAACTTGCGTTTTGCAAAGACAGAGAGCTGTTTTCTTTGCTTATACCCATCGGATTCCGATCTGTTGCGCCCTTTGAGGCAGGGCATGCCGATCAACGCAAGGGGCCGATGTTTCGGGTACCCGGTGAATGGCAAAGACTGAGTGTCAAGCATTCAGACACACTCGAAGAAGCTGATTTGGAAGTCCGGATAGTCTCGATCGGTGGCCGCTATATCCTGCCTGATACGGCGGAAAATTTGGTCGGTACAGGCGAGCCCACAACTGTTCAGGGTTGGCACACACGCCTTTGGGGCGACTGGACGTGGCAACCTCCTCGACCTTGTCAGTACACAGGAGGCATGTACACGTTACCGGCCAGTAGAACCTTCTTTTGGTTAACCACCGGATCCAGCGTGTGTGCCGCGAGGGCCAATTACCCAGTTCCGTCCGTGACCTATGACCGGATGCAGATTGGCTATGAGTTGCGTACGCCAAACCCGCTGCAGATGTCTTCCGGTAATTATTTTGGCAGTTGGACTTACACTATCGGACCAGGGATGGATTTCGACATGGGCGACATCATGCAGCCTGATGACTCGACCCTGACCCTAAGTTTCGATCTGGATGTGCAACACACCCTGAAGGTTGACCTGCCACCGGGCGGCAACAAAGTTTCGCTGGAACCCGAGGGCGGGTGGCAGCGCTGGATTGAAAGCGGTCGCAAACCGAGCAAGATCTACCGCGACCAGCTGTTTTATCTGTCGGCGTCGTCGCGCTTCAAAGTCATGATGCTATGCAACTCGACCGGCGGCACCCGCTGCAAGCTGTTCAGCCCCAAAGGTAATACCACCGAAGTGGAAACCTACCTCACCTTGCCCGACGGAATCATCGGGCCGGGCGGGCCGGGGCCGGTCAAGCTCCACAGGCTGCGCTACAACACCTGGTCATCAGTCTTTCAACCAGGGATCTATGTGAATCGCAAGGCCGGCTCGCTACGTTTCGAGATGCCCAAGGACGCCATCGATTTTCTGCTGCGGCCCGGCCTGAGCGACACGCTCAGCGGCAACATCACCATTATCTGGGACTCGGAAGTTTGACCGTTCGAGCCTGGCCACTTTTTTCTTATGGGATTAAAGACGATGAATCGTGTGTTTTTGCTGTGGGTGCTCAGTGTGTTTTGCGGGACGGCCAACGCCGGTCCGCAGATCAATGTCGGCACCGTGTATGACTATCTGGATGCGGATAAAAGTACCTACCTCAAACGGGTATTCAACAGCGGCGATGCCACCGCTTTCGTCAAGGTCAACGTGCTGGAAATCGTCTACGACGCCGATGGCGCGCCCAAGGAAATTCCGGTCGAGGCTGCGGTGGACGGTGCCTCGCGCAACGGCTTGATGGCCAGCCCGGCGCGGCTGATCGTGCCGGCCCAGGGCATGCAGGGCACGCGACTGTTGTACATGGGCGAGCGAGACCGCGAGCGCTACTTCCGTGTGCGTTTCTTGCCAGTGGTACCGGAGAACGAAGATGAGTTCGCCGTCTCAAGCGAAGAGCGCGAAGACTACAAAAAGAACCTGTCGGCCGGGGTCAACGTGATGACCGGGTTCGGCACAGTCTTTTTCGTGCGCCCCAAAGATGCTCGTTTCGAGACCGCCATCAATGACACTGCCAGCCGCTACGAGTTGAAAAATAATGGCAACACCGTGGTGATCGTCGATGAATTCAAAAGCTGCTCATTGAGTAACGAGAGTGACTGTGGCTCGACCACCAAACACCACGTAATGGCCGGCAAGGCATTTGGCTTCGACAAGGAAAAGGGGCGTGAATACCGTTTCAACCTGATCGAAGGCGACAGTAAAAAAGCCCTGAAGATTGCCAGCCGATAGGCCGGCTTTCCATCGACACAACGGGTATTGAACATGATCAAGCAATGCGCCGCCGTCGCGCTGACGGCAATGACCGCACTGATGGGCTCTTTGACATGGGCTGCCCGGGAAGAGCACACCTTCGAGGTGTCCTTGAGCATCCCGACGCGCTCGTTCTACCTGATTCCGGCCGAACCGGACTGGATTCACCGGCCCCAGCGGTTGATCTGGAACCCCTCGACATCGACCCTGAGCAGCGTGCGCAAGCACTTCGATGTGCGGCATGACACCAGCGCCATTGAAGCGCGCCTGGAGGCCGCCCCCTACCTGTCGAACGGCAGGCCGGTTGACAACATTGTGTTACGGGTCAGTTTCAACGGGGTGGAGTTGAGCCCGGACCTTTCTCCACGGCTGGTGGTGTCGGCGGTTGACGCGGCGGCAGGTAAGCGGGTGTTGCTGGAAATCGATCCGGTGATGCCGTCCGGGGGATACCGCCCGGGGGATTACAACGGCAACGTACTGTTGTTGTTCAGCGCCAGGGCGCCGGGGGAGTGAGCTGAAACAGGCGCCTCGAGATCTGGGATTCGGAAGTGGGCTGAGCAGTGTGTCGATCGAGAAGCAGCGCCGAGTGATAAGACTCGGCGCTGGCGTAGGGTCAATCAAAAGATCCCCAGGCGCGTTACATTTTCAAAGCCCGGCTCGTGCCATCGCTGCCCGAGTCAGGTCTCTGGCCAACTCGTTCCGTGCATAGCCCATGTCTCGAACGAGTCTGTTGTAAAACGAGGTGCTCATTTCTTCACCACTGAACACGTCTTTCTCTGGAACGTTCAGCACTCGGGCTAACGCTTCCAGTTTTTTCTGAAGCCGTGTTGTCTGAGCCTTATCCTGATTATTTGCCCACTGGTTTTGAACCTCGCGCAGCTCTTCGAGCTGCCCTTGTTTTTCCTTGAAAAGTTGATCGTTCGACTCGAACTGTTCAGGGTAGGTTTTACGCAAATGTTGCTCCCAGAACGGGTTCTCGAATGCATCGACCATCCCATTGACCAGCCCGTCGCCTTTCTCCCGTTCGATGATCGTGTCATAGGCTGTGTCGATTTTCGCCCGATCTACACCGGATCTCGGTTCAAACAGCATGCCCTCGGACTGCCACGGCAACTCCAGGCGTTTCGCCAGTCCCGTTTCAAACGCCAGGTGCACTTCCACATCATCCGGAGCGGTGTTGTTTGCCGGATTGATCAGAAACTTTTGCTGCTGGCTGCTGATTTCGGCTCTGGCGACATCACCGACCTTTTCCAGGCGAGCGGCGCTACGGGCCAGCCTGACCAGTTTGTCGTCGAGCACCGTGGTGGACGCCGATTCTGTGTACGCTTGCGACACCAGTACTTTGAGCCCCATGTTGTTGAACAGCTGCGACCCGGCATCCGCGCAGCTCTCGGGTTGACTGGCCTGTTTAAACAGTTCTTCGCGCAAATCGGAGTCCAGCGCCATGGCATCGATCATTTGCCAGACGCGCTTGGTCAACTGCTGGCGAGCTCCGACGTCCCGGTAATCCCGGCTCTCTCTCTGTTTACTGATGACCCTGAAAAAATCGGTGGAGCCGGGTTCGGCCATCACATCGTGCCAGGACTCTTCCCTGTGTACTTTGTAACCCTCGGACAAATCGAAAACCGATGGTGCGTTCGAGGACGGCTTCCAATGGCTCAGTTCATCCTCTACAGCTCCTGAATAGACCTGCTGACGGGCAAAGCCCATGGATTCGCGGTAGTCGCCAAAACGGATCCGGTCGGCATCGGAAAGCCGCAGGGTGCCGAATCGCGCACGTGCCAGGATGAACGCTTGATCCGACCCTGGAGCGACCTCCGGTACGGTCTTGATTGGGCATTGGCGCATGTCGAGAGCAAAGCCACGCGGGCGGTTTCTCTCGCCGGCCGCGTCGCTGAAAAGACCTTGCGGCCAGTCTTCGATACCGGTATTCGCCAGACCTAACACTTTCAAGTCGCGCATGCCGCCTACATTCGGGGGCTGGCGCAGCGGATTGCCGTCCAGCCTCAGTGTTTCCAGGTGGGTGAGGTTGCTCAACTGCTCGAGCGAATTGGAACTCAGACTGATTCGGTTGTCAGCCAAATCCAGGGTTGTCAGTTGACCCAGCTTGCCGATATCGGATGGCACCGTGGTCAATCCAGTGTTGCGGGCGCTCAGCTGACGAAGGTTCGGGAAGTCGTTCAAGAGACCGTTGCTGTCGACCGAAAAACGCGCTTTGTCCAGGTTCAGCACGGTGATCTGGTCAAGGAACTTTCCGATGTCGGCCAGCTTGCGTACTTGCTTCCACCAGCGTTCGAGATCCGGGCCCATGATTTCGGCGGAAAGATCCAGCGTATAGCCACCGTCCGGATGGATATTGCGCTCGCCGAACGTTTCGCTCTTGCGTTCGAAGCACTCAAGCAGCCGTTCCTCGATATGCCTTCCGCCGTTTTGCAGGAAGTCCCTGTTAATCCCGGCGATGGGATCCCCGACACTGTCGAATTGAGTCGGCTGGTTTTCCCGCCACGCCTGTAAGGTGTTGCGCAATTGCTTGAGGTCATCCCTGATGCGGTCGATGGCCTGGTCGGGATCGCCCTTGGCACGCAACGCCTCAAGAAACCGGGTGACTTGCTGATCGCTCAATTGCGGATGCAGCTCCTTGATCCTCTGCTCCGGGGTTTTTTCGCCAAAGAACCAGAACGGACCACGCACCAGATTGACGGTTTCAGTCGTGGCAACGGCGCGAATGGGCGGTTCCGCCAGCAATGTTCGGCGTTCGCCCGACGGCGCGGAGGTTTCCATGATCCATAGTTTGAGCAGGCGACCGTGACCGCGCGCGTACCCCAATGCCGTGCGCTGGTCGTCGGGCAGGGCATTCAGTATCGCTTCGTAGAAGTCGCCGGCTTTGTGCAGCTGCCGGTTGTCCCCGTCGAGCACCTCGTAGCGGCCCAGCCCATCGCGGATCAGTAGCCGTACCGTCGAGGCATCATCGGGGCCGACACTACAGCGTAGCGGGCCGTCAAATGCGCCATCTCGCACCTCAATGCGCAAATCGCTCAGGCTCTCGTTATGAAGTGTCAGGGTTCTCAGCGCTAGCATCTCGGTGTTCGGCACCATCATTTCGTCGCGATAAAAACCGTCGTAGGCGCGGGCGTTGGACGCTTCGAAATTCACTTCGCGCGCCAGGGTTTTGATCCTCAGGGGCAGGCGACTTTCATCGGCTATTCGTTGCAGTTCGGCTGGCTTTGCTTCAGTCAGGACTTTTTCCGTGAGCGTGAGCGGCATGTCCGGGAACGTCTGTTTCAGCACGCGGGTTTGCGCCCTGTTCGACCGTTCACCCGCCTGGTACACACGTTTGGACATTTCGCCCTGTTGCTGATCGACGGCATCCGCCAATCGGTCACGCACGGCTTGGGTGCGTTCGGCGCGTGGTACGTCGCGCCCCAGCAGGGTGTTGATTTCGGTGTCGTTCAAAAAGACAGAAACCCGTTCGGGCAGTCGGCCGGACAGGAGTTCTGGCAGGCCGATGCTCAGGGTATTGGCGTCATTTGCGTGGGCGTTGCCGTAGGTGCGTGACTGACCACTCAAGTCAGACCGTTCATAAACCTTCAGCGCCCGTTCGGCGGGCCAGCCCTGGAGCCTTGTCAGCAGTGGTTCGAACCACACGGACGATGGGTCGAGCGGTCGTCCGGTACGGATGTTCGCACTGGCGATCTGTACATCGTCAAACGCGCCGAAGCGCTTGATCGCGTCGACCAGCAGTGGCGGCGGTGGCGCATGCTCGGCATGCATGCGCCGCAGTTCCCCTTCGTCGGTTGCGCTGCTGATCCGGATCCGTTCGCGCTCCGCTGGTGTAAAGCGCTCGACGCTTTGGCCGAGGCGGCGCATCAGGATTTCACCTTTCCAGTCGAGCGGATTTTCGCCCTCGAACACCCAGGCGCCGCTGCCGTTGTGTTTGAGCTTCGGCGAGTAGGCATTCGGTCGGGTGGGGTGTTTTAGGCGGTGTGTGGCGCTCGGATCGCGCGAAGTGGTTTCAAGGGCGTAGAGTTTGCCTTCAAGTGGCAGGATGTTCTGATTGAGGTGTCGGTGCAGGCCGAGGGCGTCGGGTTTCGAATCAGTGGGCAGGTTCAGGCTGGCTTGTTCATAAGGCTTGAGATCGGAATGCCACAGCGACTGTTTGCCGTTGGGCAACGTGACCGGGTTCATGCCCTCGACCAGCGCCGACAATTTGAATCTAAGCGTGCTGCCAATCGCTGCACCCGCCCCAAACGCCACCAGTTGAATGACGTCCGTCACCACGCTGATCACATGTTCGGTTGCTTCAACTGCCAGACCTTCGGCCAGATCGACTATGCCTTCAATGACGTCATTCGTCAGTTGATAAGCGGTATAGGCCATCATCAGTTCGCCCAGACCCGGCACGAATGGCGTGGCGATCAACAGGGCGACGTTGAAAAGGTCCGATACGATTTTCTTGAAGTTGTCCCACCAGGCCCAGCGCGCCTTGGTATCTGTGTCGGCGGTGGACACGGCGATTTCACGAGCGTCGTTGAGGACCTTGTTGAGTTTCTGCTGGTAGGCATATGTCCAGTAATCCCGAGGAACTGGCAGGGACAGGAACTGCAAGCGAAGGCGAGGTACAGGTTCTTCGCGCCACGCTGGACGCGGATCCGTCCGATCTCCTTTCTCATGCCATTTGATGGTGGTGAGGCCTCGATCCATATTGGCAAAAAAATGCCCGCGCTGCTGTTGATCGACAAACTGGCTGAAGAATTGTCGGTAACTCTGCCTGGATGAGGCGCCGACCTTGTTTTCGCGCAATTGGCGCGCCAGTTCCGTCATGAAGGCATCTGTTGATTCGTATTCCTTGAGCGGGTGATCCGGGTCATGGGGAACATAGGCAATGAGCCGTCGAATACCTCCGCTGTCTTGCATGACAGGAAGCAAAAGAACAATGCCGGTCATACGCGTCCCCATCATGGAGAAATCACAACACAGCATTTGTTTCCCATTGAGGAGCGGTAGAGATTCGCCCTTTGCCAGCGCCAGTATCAGTTTGTAGGCGTCGTATTGGATATCCTCGGTCATCAGCGCCAGTTGCGCGGCGACGGCGAGTGCGTCTTTCTGGCTTTCAGTCACAGTGTGTCGAAGGAAGGCTTTGGCCGCGGGGTCGCCGGGGAGCAGGTAGCTTTCGAGATATGCTTTATATCGGGCGCCAATGTCCAGTTCCCGGCACAGCGCTTGGAACTGGCTGATGGTCATTTTCCGCTTGATCGACAGGACATCGAAGTGCCCGCGATGGTCGGGTTCGGTGATGAAGTCCGAGCCGGTATCAACCTTTTCACTCTTTGCAAAGTTGTGCAGCGCCGCATCCAGCATGGACACGGTTCGGGCTGTGACACCATCCCACAGGTCCATCACATACCACGGCAAATCCTTGGGAAGGTACAGGCGCACGTAGGTCGTCTTGACGTCATGCTCGACTCCGTAACGCTTTTTGAGCTCTGCCTGGAGCAGGGGCGCGGCGAACGAATGGAGGTCCAGTTTTTCGAACAGTTTGTCGACCGTATTCTGCGAACGCCATGCCTTGAGGTTGGCCGCTTTCAGCTTGTCATGATGGGTGGCGGGCGATGTGGTGTACCACGGCTCAATCTTCAATCCAGCAGCCGCCAGTGCCCGGCCTCTGCCGACAGTGGCGTCTTTGAAGTTGTCGCTGATGGTGTTTTTGATGAACTCGTAGTGCCGGCCCTTGTTGATGTTTTGGCCGAGCGTGGGAGCGTCAGACATGGCAATCATCCTTGATCGTTTTAAGAATGATCAGCCTATCTGTCGGGGCTAAAAACAACAGTCTAAAGATCTGTGCTTAACCGGCGCTTTCAGCCGGTAAACAGGTAAGTATTCGAATCTGAAAAATAATTAAATACCACCTGCTGCGCAAAAGCTCACAGTCGCGATGTCGCAACCGGCTGACACGCGACACTGCTACCCGGTTGCAGGTACGGCGTCAGAATTGGCGCCATCCCCTTGAGCACTTGCACTGGCAAGGCCGAGGTGAATTTGAACGCTTCGGCCGATTGCCCGGGCACGAACGCAGTCATCGTGCCGAAGTGACGATCGCCGATGTAGAACACGAAGGTCGCGGTGCGGTTAATGGATTTCGAACTCAGAATTCGCCCACCCGAACCGAAGGCTTCGATGCGGTTATCGCCCGTACCGGTTTTGCCGCCCATGGCCAACGGTTTGCCATCCGGCGTGATGAAACTGCCAGAAACACGTTTGGCCGTACCGGCATCGACCACTTGCGACAAGGCTTCGCGCATGGCCGTGGCGACCTCGGAGGGCATGACTCGCTTGCCGACATCCGGGTCATTGATCAGTTTGGTTTCATACGGCGTATTCGCCGCGAAGTGCAGGCTGTCGATGCGCAGAGTGGGCATGCGCACGCCGTCGTTGAGGATGGTACCGATCAGCTCCGCCAATGCTGCCGGACGGTCGCCGGAACTGCCGATGGCGGTGGCCAGCGACGGCACCAGGTGATCGAACGGATAGCCGACTTTCTGCCAGCGCTGGTGAATGTCGAGGAACGCTTCGATCTCCAGCATGGTGCGGATGCGACTGTCGCGGGCGCCCTTGTGACGGCTTTTGAATAACCAGCTGTAGACTTCCTGGCGTTCGAACTGGCTGGCTTTGACGATCTGGCTGAACTTGGCGTCGGGGTTGTTCAACAAGTAGCCCATCAACCAAAGATCCAGCGGGTGAACCTTGGCGATGAAGCCCTGGTCCGGTAGGTCGTAGGCGCCAGGGCCGTAGCTTTCGTAGAGCCGTTGGAGGCGTTCGTCGGTCAGTTTTTCGGTGAGCTTGGCGCCTTTGAGGTGCGCGCGCACAAACATGTTGAAGCTTTCCTGACTGGCCTGTGGCAACAGATAACGATGCACCGCGGCCATGCGGATCGGTGTCGGGCGCATGCTGTCGAGGAAGGTCTCGAGCCGCGCCTGGGTGTCCTTGTTCTTGTATTTCTTCCAGAACTTCAGCAGGAACGACGTGCCTTCGCGGTCGGCAAACGAGGCGAGGTATTCCTGGCGGCGAGGGTCGCGGTCGTCCTTGAGCAATTCGGCGCTGCTGTTGGGGCCGGAATACGTGGTGTAGCGCACCAGGTCACGCATCAGCCGAATGAACGGCAGGTTGATCGACTCACGCAGGGCATCGCGCAGGGTAGGGAGGCGGCCGTTGTCTTCTTTGCGAAAGTTAACGAATGTGTGCAGCCCGCCACCGGTGAAAAAAGCTTCGCCGGGGCTGGCCGAGTATTTGCGATCCAGCGCAGCGCCGAGCATGGCTGGCAAGTTGCGGTCTTTGTTCTGGATCAGATAATCGACGGCCCAGCGACTCAGGCGGTCCTGTTCAGGGACGTCGACCTTCTTCAGTTCCGGGACGGTCATCGTTGCGTACTTATCGTGCAGCTCGGCGATGATCTGCAAATAGGTGGTCAGCACACGCATCTTGGCGGTGGAGCCCAGTTCCAGCTTGCTGCCTTCATTGATATCGAAGGGCTGGTCGGTGCTGTCGGTCTGCACCCGCACCCGCGAGCCGTCCGGGGTCAGTTCGAACAGCGTGAAGCTGTAGCGTACTTGGGCGGTACTGGTGGGGGTGAGCAGGCGTTCGCCCATCAAACCGATCTGCGTCGCAAAAACCGGGTCGGCCAAGCGTTTGAGGTATTCGGTGGCCTTGGTTTGCAGCTCGCCTTGCAGGGTGCTGGTGGCGGAGAGATCAAGGCGATCGAGGTCGTACAGCGGACGGTTGAGCAACCCGCCCAGACGACTGCGCGCCACGCTGATGCCCTTGTTGGTTTCGATCGGCTGAATGGTTGGCTGTGTCTGCCAGTCGCGATAGGTCACTTTGCTGGCCAATGCCGCTGCCGCGAGTGGCGCATCGATCACGCTATTGAGTGCCAGCAGACGAATGTGGCTGTCGGTGAGTTCGGAAAGTTCATCGTGACCCTTGGTCAGGTAGTGGGAAGGACGGCGCTGGGCAATCATCAAAGACAGCATCTCACGCAGGGCCAGACCTTTTTCCGACATGCTTTTCGGATCTGTCTCCTTGCTGGCCAGCCGCTCGTTGGCCTGGTTGAAATCGGCGCCGTACCAGACGCGCAAACCTTCGGCCATGCCATGCACTTCACCGTGGCCCGGTACTGCCGACAGGGGCACGCTGTTGAGGTAATCGCGAATCACGTTCTGCCGGGCTTCGAGGGTCTCCGGCCCGGCCTGATAGGCGCGCACGCTGGCAGAAATCATCTGACGGATTTTTTCCGCGCCCGACACGGTCAGGCCATCGGGCGAATGCCGGTACTTCTCAAGTTGCGTTGCCAGGGTACTGCCGCCCGCCGACTGGCCCGGCAGGTGCAACAACTTGGCGACCTGGGACCACGCCGCCATGCCGAACCGAGGCCAATCCACGGCAGGGTTGGCCCGTGGCTGAAGGGGATCGAGCAGAAAGCGGTTTTCGATGAACAGCAAACTGTTGACCACCACAGGGGGGATCGCCGCAAAGCTTGAATACAGTTGTTGTGGGTATTTGTACTGGTAAAGCGGTGCACCACGGCAATCGGTGATCGACAATCCAGCCTGGATTTTCTCCGCGTAGGGCACGAAAAAGCCCTTGTCGGTGTAGTCCATCAATTTTTGGGAAAACCGGGTCTGTGCCGCCACAACGTAGTCACGCTTGATCAGACGCGGCAGGAATTCATCCAGAGAGCTGTAGCCCAGACGCAGGTCGAAAGGACCGGCGCCGGGATAGTGAATGGCATCGCTGGGACCGGGTTTCAGCTCGTAGCTCAGGGTGGCGGCGAATTGGCTGAGCTCCCGGGATTGAAACTTCGACGTGCGCATTTCCTTGGCCGCGGCCAGCCCCAGGACAATCAGAATTATCAGCAACAACAACCAGAACGCCCCCCAACCGTGCTTCGTACGACTGCGAGGGGATTTTTCAGGTAAAGGCGTTTCATCCACACGTTCAGTCGGAACCACATTTTTTCTCGAATCGGTTTGCCATAAAACGCCCATAGTCGACTGATCCATTCACGCAGATTGAGAGGACTTGTCTGAAGCTTAGACGGTGGTTGGCCTTGGTGAAAAAATTGTGAACAGGGTTCTCCCGGTTTTTTTCCGGATCCAAGTGGGTCCCTGTAGCAGCTGCCGAAGGCTGCGTTCGACTGCGCAGCAGGCGCTAATTCTGTGACCTTGACCTGTCTGGCATACCGCAGTGTCTGATTTACGTCTGCTGCGCAGCCGAACGCAGCCTTCGGCAGCTGCTACAAGGGGCGGCAGTGTGTATGCCAGAGATACTTGGATTAGAGCCATCGGAGCGTAAATGCCGCCTAAGTTGGGGACATGACGATGCACCATTACCGTGCAATACTCCGCGCCGTTTCATTAGCGAATAATCCTACGTAAGGCAGGTAATGCCCCTCCGTAAACCTAACTTTTCCCGAGAGTTCTCGCTAAATGTTGTGGTTTATAGAGTGAAAAACCCTGTAGGAAGCTTTTTATACTGCACGCCCCGCTGATCTTGCAGGTTTTGTCCTACAAGACGGGTTTGCCCACGAAGCAGGCCCGGTTTCAGAAAAGCATTGGCTTACCGGTCAGCGCTTCGACACTCGGTGGTCATATCCAATAACAAGACGAGGTTGTACCCCTATGCCAGGCAATCACCTGCCCAATGGCGAGACCGCTCAAGGCGGCCCGCTCAAACGCGAACTCGGCGAACGGCATATTCGCTTGATGGCGCTCGGTGCCTGTATCGGCGTCGGTTTGTTCCTCGGTTCGGCCAAGGCCATCGAGATGGCTGGCCCGGCAATCATGCTTTCCTACATCATCGGCGGTCTGGCGATCCTGGTGATCATGCGCGCCCTCGGCGAAATGGCGGTGCACAACCCGGTCGCCGGCTCCTTCAGTCGGTATGCTCAAGACTACCTCGGCCCATTGGCGGGCTTCCTGACCGGTTGGAACTACTGGTTCCTGTGGCTGGTGACCTGCGTTGCGGAAATCACCGCGGTGGCGGTGTACATGGGCGTCTGGTTCCCCGATGTGCCGCGCTGGATCTGGGCACTCGCTGCGTTGATCAGCATGGGCTCGATCAACCTGATCGCGGTGAAAGCCTTCGGTGAGTTCGAGTTCTGGTTCGCCCTGATCAAGATCGTCACCATCATTGCGATGGTCGTTGGCGGCATCGGCGTGATCGCGTTCGGCTTCGGTAACGACGGCGTGGCGCTGGGGATTTCCAATCTCTGGGCGCATGGCGGCTTCATGCCCAATGGCGTGCAAGGCGTGTTGATGTCCCTGCAAATGGTGATGTTCGCCTACCTCGGTGTCGAGATGATCGGCCTGACCGCCGGTGAAGCGAAGAACCCGCAGAAGACCATTCCCAATGCGATCGGCTCGGTGTTCTGGCGGATTCTGCTGTTCTACGTCGGCGCGCTGTTCGTGATCCTGTCGATCTACCCGTGGAACGAAATAGGCACTCAGGGCAGCCCGTTCGTGATGACCTTCGAGCGCCTGGGCATCAAGACCGCCGCCGGCATCATCAACTTCGTGGTGATCACCGCGGCACTGTCGTCCTGCAACGGCGGCATCTTCAGCACCGGGCGCATGCTGTACAGCCTGGCGCAGAACGGTCAGGCCCCGGCCGGCTTCGCCAAGACCTCGAACAACGGCGTGCCGCGTCGCGCCTTGCTGCTGTCGATCGGTGCCTTGTTGCTGGGCGTGCTGCTCAACTACCTGGTGCCTGAGAAAGTGTTCGTCTGGGTGACGGCGATTGCCACCTTCGGCGCGATCTGGACCTGGGTGATGATCCTGCTGGCCCAGCTCAAGTTCCGCAAAGGCCTGAGCGCCAGCGAACGTGCCGGCCTGAAATACAAGATGTGGTTGTACCCGGTCAGCTCGTACCTGGCGTTGGCGTTTTTGGTGCTGGTGGTCGGCCTGATGGCGTACTTCCCGGACACTCGCGTGGCGCTCTATGTGGGCCCGGCGTTCCTGGTCCTGCTGACGGTGTTGTTCTACGTGTTCAAGCTGCAACCGACCAATGTGTCGCAGGGTGCGGTGCGTTCGGCTTCGTAAGACGTAACGCCTGAAATGAAAAAGCCCCGGTCGTGATGATCGGGGCTTTTGGGTTTGGAGGATCAAAAGATCGCAGCCTCGTTTCACTCGACAGCTCCTACACGGAAATGTGTTTGCCGATCGTCCGTGTACGTTCGTCAATTGCAATTCCTGTAGGAGCTGTCGAGTGAAACGAGGCTGCGATCTTTTGATCTTAAGCGGCCGCCACCGACATTTGCCGATTCAACCGCTTGTTGAAATCCAGCCACGCCCCCAGCAACGCCATCACCCCGGCACCCACCAATGCGGTGAAAACCTGCATGGCAAACGCATCATCGGTCAGGGCGTTGAGCATGTCCGCCAAGGGCGCCAACAGCACGCCGAGGCAGAAAACTTCCAGTGAGTAGCGCCCCATGCGACAGCATTGCTGCGCCAGCCAGTTTTGCGTCCAGCCGTTGCCGGGCAAGAGCCTGGCGGTGACATAAGCCAGCGCCAGGAAGTGCAGCAGACGGACCGGCGACAGATCGGTCTTGCTGATCGGGTACAGCAGATTGCTCAGGATGGCCGGCATCACGGCATCGTGTATTTCCGGCCAGCGCCAGGAGACAGTAATCACTCCGGTCACCACCACGTACACCGCCGCGCTGACAAACAAGGGCTGGCGCAACAGCGGGCGAGCGTCGGGCAACCGTGGCCGCTGCCCGTGAATTGCCGCAAAGCCGCCGAGGATAAACAGCAGTTGCCAGGTGACGGGGTTGAAGTACCACACACCGTCCTTGATGGCCGCAAGGTTCCAGCCAAACCGCGGTGCCAGCAGGTACACCGCCAATGACACCGCTACGACCGCCCACGGTTTACGCATCAGCAACGGCAGGACCAGTGGCAATCCCGCCAGCAGCACGATGTACAGCGGCAGCGGGTCCATCAGGTTCGGCTTGAAGCGCAGCAGTAACTCATCCGTCAACGCTTGCTGGGGGTTGGTGATGAAGTGATGCAGGCCCATTTCCTCCACCAGATCGCGGGTTTTCACATGGCTGTTGGCGAAGAACACGATGCCCATCAGCATGGCCAGCAGGAAAATATGCACCACGTAGAGCACCCAGGCGCGCCGCAGAATCTTCACGCAGGCGATCAGGTAACCATCGCGTGCAAGGATTTTGCCGTAGGCCAGAACGGCCGCGTAGCCGGCGAGAAATACGAATATTTCTGCGGCATCGCTGAAACCGACATTGCGCAGGGTGATTTGGCCAAGGGGGTTGTGAGGCACGTGATCCCAAAAAATGAAGATCAGTGCCAGGCCGCGAAAAAAGTCGATTCGGTGATCGCGCTCAAACGTCATGACGGCGGGCTCGTGAACGGGTGTTGAGATAAGGAGTCACCGACGGCGCCAAAGGTTGCGCGCCGCACATCGGCGGCGCGCAGGGTCGCGTGATTCGCAGGTAATTGCAAAACCGGGATATTACGGGATGTCTCCTGGCGTTGAGGTAAGCCCTGACCGCTGGTCTGAAAGGCTGTCCGACCTGTGATTTCTGACAGTAGACAGGTTCCAAGTTTTATGACGTGAAACAGGAGAGTCACCATGAGGCTCTTGTGGAAAGGATTTTCCAGCTACACGGTGGTCGGGGTCGCCAACACGCTGATCCACTGGCAAATTTTTTTCCTGCTGAGCGTGGGGGCTGGCTTCAGTCAGGCTGTCAGTAACCTGGCTGCCTTCTGCGTTGCCGCCTCGTTTTCCTTCTACATGAACGCGCTGTATACCTTCGATGCCAAGGCGTCGGTCGGCGGCTATCTTCTATTCTTGGGAACCATGGGGGCGCTGAGTCTGGGCGTCGGCCATGCAGGCGACGTGTGGAGACTTCACGGCCTGCTGACGGTGGCCCTGTTTTCGGCATTGAGCCTGGTGCTTGGCTTTCTGTTTTCAAAGTACGTGGTCTTTCGCGAGCGTAACGCATGAAAGTCTCGTTGATTGTTCCGGTATTCAATGAAGAACAGGCGATCAGTCTGTTTTATCAGGCAGTGCGTCGCGAGTTGAGGCTTGACCAGGCTGAGGTCGAAATCGTGTTCATCAACGATGGCAGTTCCGACCGGACGGCCGAGGAGGCCAAGGCCTTGGCGCAGGCCGATGAACAGGTATTGCTGATCAACTTCTCACGCAACTTCGGCAAGGAGCCGGCATTGTTCGCCGGCCTGGAGTATGCCTCCGGCGATGCGGTGATTCCCATGGATGTCGATTTGCAGGACCCGATCAGCGTCATCCCGCGGCTGATTGGCGAATGGCAAAAAGGCGCGGATGTGGTGCTCGCCAAACGCCGGGATCGCACCGCCGACAGTTACCTGAAACGCCACAGCGCGTCGCTGTTCTACCGTGTGCTGAACCGTATCGCTTACACCCGCATCGAAGAAAACGTCGGGGATTTCCGGCTGATGGACCGTAAGGTGGTCAACGTGATTCGCGCGCTTCCCGAGCACCAGTTGTTCATGAAAGGCGTGCTGTCATGGGCCGGGTTCACCACCGTGGTGGTGGAATACGAGCGAGCCGAGCGAGTGGCGGGCACCAGCAAGTTCAATGGCTGGAAGCTCTGGAACCTGGCGCTGGAAGGCGTGACCTCGTTCAGTACGGTGCCGTTGCGCTTGTGGACTTACGTCGGTGGCGGTATTTCGATCTTCGCGGTGCTCTACGCGGTGTACATGGTGCTGGACAAGATTTTCTTCGGCAACAGCGTCCCCGGTTACCCGTCGTTGATGACCGCGATCCTGTTTCTCGGCGGCGTGCAGCTGATCGGCATCGGCATCCTCGGTGAGTACGTCGGCCGCATCTACATCGAAGCCAAACATCGGCCGCGCTATATCGTCAAAGACGTCGTGGGCGGCAAAGACCGGCTCGGGATTTAGCATGGGCAGGTTCAGCGACTTTTTCAGCAAGGAACTCGGGCGTCGGCAGGTCTGGCTGTTTTTTCTATTGGCGACCTTTGTGTATGTGGCGCCGCTGATCCTTGCGGACTATCCGTATATCGATGACAACTGGCGATCGTTGTCGGCCGCGGCCGGTTCGGCCTGGGCGGAGCAGGGACGGTTATTCACCGAGCTGATCTACAACCTGCTGACCTTCGGCAATGCCGCACCGAACATCTTTCCGCTACCACTGTTGATCGCCACGCTGGCCATGGCCGCGGCGTTGGCCAGCCTGACGTTTCATTACTACCCGCAACCGACGATTGCCTGCTGCCTGGTGCCATTGCCACTCTGGTACAACCCGTTCTTTCTGCAAAACCTGTCCTATCAATACGACGGGCCCGCCATGGCGTTGAGCGTGGTGGCGGTCATCTATGCGATCACTTTCCGTCATCCCTCGCGCATCGTTCATTGGCTGGTGCCTTCGTTCCTGATTGCGCTGGCGCTAGGGCTTTATCAGGTCAGCCTCAATGTGTTTCTGGGCCTGTGTTGCCTGGAACTGCTCAGGAGCGCGAACGACAAGCTGGTCTGGCCGCAGTGGTGCGAGTTGATCGGCTGGAAAATATCGCAGGCCATCCTGGGCTGGTTGATTTACAGCGTCAGTGCTTATCCGTTCATGAGTGGAAATCGCACCTTGTTGTTGAACTGGACGGCGCAGCCCCTGCTGCAACTCCAAATCAACATCGCCCGGGTGCTGGAAAAAGTCGTGCTGCTGTTTCACGGCGGATTTGCCTGGGTGTTCGCCGCACTGCTGCTGTGTGCCATTGCCGGCAGTGTCCGGCTGGGACTGAACGTGTTGGAACGTCAGGACACGGGGCTGAAGAAAATCCTGATCGGCATGGTGTGTTTACTGACATTGCCGGTCGTGACGCTGCTGGTGTCGGGTGTCGCGCTGTTTTTCCGGGACTTCAATGAAGGCGCCAGGACCCTGATGGGCTTCGCGGTCCTGTTGGTGCTGTTGTTCTATTTGAGTCATCTGGCGCTGGCACGAATCCACCAGCGGCTGCCGCTGTTGTTGATGGTTCCGTTGTTGGCGATGCTGTCGCTGTCGTACGCCTATGGGCGGGTGCTGACCGTGCAGAAAGCCTTAGCGTCCAGCGCGCTATTGAGTCTTGAACACGACATCGCGTCGAATCGACAACTGCTCGAAGCCAAGCGCATTTACATGTCAGTGACCTATTCCGATCACTGGCTGCGGGGGGCGGCGGGCTCGTTCAAGCAGATGCCGGTGTTGCACTATCTGCTGAACATCGACTTTTTCATGCTGGCCGAGAACCTGCCGAAAGTGGGCATCACCAACGTCGTTGCGGAGAAGGAACGACGTAACGCGACCCGGGTGGGTTATCAGGGTTATCCACCGGTGGTGGAGAACCTGTACTACCGGATTTATCTGCTGGGCGATTACGGGTTTATTGTCATGAAAGAGCCAGCCCCGATTAAGGCGCTGCACTGGTGAAATGTGAAGGGCACGGTTCGCGACGACATCGTTAGAATGACCGTTGGTCTGGAAACGTCGCCTACCTGTTATTTCTGACAGTAGACGCCGCCGGCTCATGATTTTAGCTTGAGAGGTAACTGAAACGGCGGCAAGGAAGGGCGCTGGCATGAAGGCTTTATGGAAAGGATTCTATAGCTACACAGTGATTGGGGTGGCCAATACGCTCATTCATTGGCAGATTTTTTTCGTGCTCACCACGGCTGCCCAACTCAGTCAGGCGGCCAGTAATTTTGCGGCGTTTTGCGTCGCCGCATCATTTTCCTTCTATGTGAATGCGCTTTATACGTTTGATGCGAGGGTGTCGGTACTCCGATACCTGCTCTTTGTGAGCTTCATGGGCGTATTGAGCTTCGGCGTCGGGCTCTTTGCTGATCGGTGGCGAATTCATGGGTTGCTGACCGTTGCCTCGTTTTCGCTTCTGAGCCTGTTTTGCGGGTTCTTTTTCTCGAGGTTTGTCGTGTTTCGCGAGCGCGAGGCATGAAGATTTCCTTGATCGTTCCGGTGTTCAATGAAGAGCAGGCCATCGGGCATTTCTATCAGGCCGTGCGCCAGGAACCATCCTTGCGTCGGCACCAGATCGAGATCGTGTTCATCAACGATGGCAGCACGGACAGAACGGCGGATATCGCCCAAGCCATTACTCTGGTTGATGGTGACGTGCTGCTCATCAACTTCTCGCGCAACTTCGGCAAGGAACCGGCGTTATTCGCAGGTCTGGAATATGCCAGTGGCGATGTCGTCATTCCCATGGATGTGGACTTGCAAGACCCGATAGATGTCATCCCACGCTTTATTAGCGAATGGGAGAACGGTGCCGAAGTGGTCTTGGCCAAGCGTCGCGATCGCTCATCCGACAGGTATCTCAAACGTCAATGCGCGGCAATGTTCTACCACCTGCTGAATCGTATTGCTTACACCCGCATTGAAGAAAACGTCGGCGACTTTCGTTTGATGGATCGCAAGGTGGTGGATGTCATCAAGCAATTGCCGGAACAGCAATTGTTCATGAAAGGTGTGTTGTCGTGGGCGGGGTTTAACAGCGTGACCATCGAATATGACCGCGCTCCCCGTGCCGTCGGTCAGAGCAAGTTCAATGGCTGGAAGTTGTGGAATCTGGCGCTGGAAGGCATTACCTCGTTCAGCACCGTGCCGTTGCGTGTGTGGAGCTATGTCGGCGGTGCCATCTCGCTGCTGGCTTTGGTTTATGCCGCCTATATGGTGCTGGACAAGCTTCTCTATGGAAACGAAGTGCCAGGTTATCCGTCCCTGATGACCGTGGTTTTGTTTCTGGGAGGTGTACAACTGATTGGGATCGGAATATTGGGGGAGTACATCGGGCGGATCTACATGGAATCCAAACACCGACCCAGGTATGTGATCAGAAGTATTGAGGCGCGCACCACTCGGCATGGCGAGCCGAACCGTTTGAAAAGGATTATTTAAACGATGAACTATCTCTGCGTATACCGCAGCCGATCCTCGAGCCTGCTGGTTGACAGTGTTGGTTTGATCTCGGTGATCGTCCTTGCTTTATTCGTGCGATTTCACGCTATCAGTGTGCCGTCCATCTGGTATGACGAGGCCTTCAGTCTGCTGCTTGCCAAGGAGTCGCCGTGGCAGATCTGGTCCATTACTGCCCGGGACGTTCATCCACCTCTTTACTATGTCTTGCTGCATTACTGGATGCTGTTATTCGGAAACAGCGTTGTGTCTGTGCGGTCGCTGAGTGCACTGGCAGACGTCGGCACGCTGTTGCTTTGCGTGAAATTGATGAGTCTGGTGGCGACGCGAAAGGCGACCTGGATAGCTGCGTTGTTATTGGCATTGCTACCGATCTCGGTTCGCTACAGCCAGGAAGTGCGAATGTACACCTTGGTCAGCTTTTGGCTGATGGGCGCGACTGTGGCGCTGGTGTGCTGGGTCAAGGCACCCGATAAAAAGCGTTTTCCCACCCTTTACGTGCTGCTGATGACGGCTGCTTTCTATACGCATTATTTCGCCGCGTTGTGTGTATTGGTGCATTGGCTGTTTTGGTGGCGAGCGCGCGGAGTGCCCATTCGTGCATGGATGTTGGTCAACATCGCAATTGCTGTTTTGTACCTGCCGTGGGTTCCTCATTTCATTGGTCAACTGCTGCAAAGGAATGGGCTTGACTGGATACCGCCTCTCACGTGGCAGGCAGTGTTGACTGTCGTTTGGCAGTTTACGGTGATGATTGATTCGGTGCCGGCGGCATCCTGGTGGCGTGTGGTGCCGACACTATTGATCTTTGTTTGTGCCGCATCGGTGTTGTTGAACGATCGGAGTGAGCGTCGTTACAGATTGCTTCTGGTAGGTTATTTTTTTGTGCCAGTGCTTACTGTTTTTCTAATGTCGTTGGTGAAATCGATTTTCGTCCATCGATACCTCATGTTCGCTGCTGTCGGGTTGCCCATGATCTGTGCTGTTGCACTTGATTCTTGGTGGCAACGACGACCCTTGTTTGCCGCCGCGACAGTAGTGCTTTTAGTCATTGGACAAATACAGGGACTGCAAATGGTTTACAGACAAACTGATGGATTGAATGGGACCAGTCTTCGCAAAGAACTCAGGCTGGACGCACTGGCGAACGAGATTGATCGGCAGGCCCATCCGGGTGACAAGATCGTACTCGACACTTTGCTCTTTTACTTGCCGTTTACCTACTACAACACCACAGGCATTCAACCGAGGTTTCACATCAAATCATCTGTGGACACATTCCCGGATGAACTAGATCGAGGCGGATACGCGCTGATACCTCAACATCTGAAATGGATTTTTTTCAATGACGTTAGCCAATTGAAACTTAACGGAGGAAGAGTCTGGTGGATAACCGACATACCTGCGACCGAAAGTCATGTGTTGTTCGCGGATGAATGGAAACAAACGTTGACTATCAAGGGCGAAGGGATCGAAGCCCGTCTATTCACTCTCGATGCAGCACCAGCCCCCCTTGTTAGCGTCAGAACGCATCCATCAGCACGACAATACAATCCCTTGCCTGGTAGCCATTGATCTGCGGTACCAACCGCCGAAAATGCTCAGACTGGCAATGAGCATCCAGCGCCGCCTGATTCGGCCATTGTTCGACGAAGATAAAGTGCCCCGGGTCTTTTTGATCGATGAACAGGTCGTAAGCGATGCAATCAGGTTCCAGTTGAGTCTTCTCGACCAGTTCGGCGTATCACGGGCGAACGGTTTCAATGTATTCGGGTTTGATGAAGTCCTGAGCGATGACTTTCAGCATGGCGTCCTTCCTTGGTGTAAAGCCAACCTCCCGATGAGGCTGGCGTTCAAACGTTGTTTACGCAGCAGCCACTTCATTTGGCTCAAAACTATCCGCCCGAGCCATCTGCCACATCCGCGAGTAGAACTCGCCATTCACTTCACCGGCCAGCAACTCCCCCGGTTTCAAGAACACATGCAACTGTGAGAACAACTTGATCTCGGTCGCCGACATGCGCCGTACCAAATGCTTGGCCGACAATTGCGAAGGATGTTCCAACCCGGCAGCGGCGAGCATTTCGGCCAGGGCCTTGAGCGTGTTGCGGTGGAAGTTGAAGACGCGCTGAGCCTTGTCCGGAACCACCAGTGCGCGTTGGCGCAGGGTGTCCTGGGTGGCGACACCGGTCGGGCATTTGTTGGTGTGGCAGCTTTGCGACTGGATGCAGCCGATGGCGAACATGAAGCCGCGTGCCGAGTTGGCCCAGTCGGCGCCGATGGCCAGGACGCTGGCAATGTCGAAGGCGCTGACGATCTTGCCGCTGGCGCCGAGTTTGATTTTGTCCCGCAGGTTCAGGCCGACCAGCGTGTTGTGCACGAACAGCAGGCCCTCGCGCATCGGCACACCAATGTGATCGGTGAACTCCACGGGCGCGGCGCCGGTGCCGCCTTCCTTGCCATCGACCACGATGAAGTCCGGGAGGATGCCGGTTTCCAGCATGGCCTTGGCGATGCCCATGAATTCCCACGGGTGGCCCAGGCAAAACTTGAAGCCCACCGGTTTGCCGCCGGACAGTTCGCGCAACTGCGCGATGAAGTGCATCAGTTCAATCGGCGTGGAAAACGCGCTATGCCGCGACGGCGAGATGCAATCTTCGCCCATCAGGATGCCGCGGGTTTCGGCGATTTCCTTGGTGACTTTGTGCTTGGGCAGGATCCCGCCATGACCGGGCTTGGCGCCTTGGCTCATCTTGATTTCGATCATCCGTACTTGGGGCGTCTGCGCTTGGGCGGCGAAGCGTTCCGGGTCGAAGCGCCCGTCAGCGGTGCGGCAGCCGAAGTAACCGCTGCCGAGTTCCCAGGTCAGGTCGCCGCCGTTTTCCCGGTGATAGGCGCTGATGCTGCCTTCGCCGGTGTCGTGGGCGAAGTTGCCGAGTTTCGCCCCTTGATTCAACGCGCGAATGGCGTTGGCGCTGAGGGAGCCGAAACTCATGGCCGAGATATTGAACACCGACGCCGAGTACGGCTGCGTGCATTGCGGGCCGCCGACGATGACCCGGAAACTGCTCGGGTCGCTCAACGGCGCCGGGCGCATGGAGTGGCCGATGAATTCGAAACCTGACTGATACACATCGATCAACGTGCCGAAGGGTTTGTCGGCGCTTTCGTTTTTGGCGCGCGAATAGACCAGCGAACGCTGCGCCCGGGAGAAGGGCAGGGCATCACTGTCGGATTCGAGCAGGTACTGGCGGATTTCCGGGCGAATACCCTCTACCAGATAGCGGATGTTGCCGAGGATCGGGTAATTACGGCGTACGGCGTGAGGGCTTTGCAGCAGATCGAACAGGCCCACGAGGCTGAGAATGCCGGTGACGGCGGTGATCGGCCAGAGCCAGTCGTGCTCCAGGAAGGGCAGGCTGGCGAGGGTAAACATCACACAGACGGCAAAGAAGGCGTAGCGGCTCAGGAGTGACAGGCTCATACGGTTTCCTTGGGTTCGGACTCGGTTCTAAAAGATCGCAGCCTGCGGCAGCTCCTACAGAATTGTGCACGGTCGGGCTTTTGTAGGAGCTGCCGAAGGTTCGGGCCGCGTTCGGACGATCTTTTCATGCAATCAGGCATTTTGTGCCTGGAGAAAAATCGAAAACAGCTCGGACTGGGATTTGATCCCCAGTTTGCTGTACATGTGTTTCTTATGGACTTTCACGGTTTCGACAGAGATTTCCAGCTTACGGGCGATTTCTTTACTGGAGCAACCGCTGAGCATCAAGCGCCCGACATCCAGCTCCCGGGCGGTCAATTGCGCGCCTTTGAGTTGTTGCACCGACGCTTCCAGCTGCACGCGCCAGTCGACTTGCGGCGGTGCGGGTGCGAGGGCCACGACTTCGTTGATTTCGTAAGGCAGGCGCTGGCGCAACAGGCCGAGTACCCAGGGCTGGATCAGCGACAGCAAGGCAATCTGCTGGCCGCTGAAACGTTGCTTGCTGCCCAGTGACAGGCACAGCGTGCGGTCGCCTTCGAGCTGGCAATTGAACTGGATTTCATCGGCCACCACATTCAGACGAAAGTAGCGCTGGTAATACTCGGTCAGCTCGAAATGCTCCGGCGCCACTTCCGACAGGCGATAGAGCCCGGTACGCGACTGCTCGCGACAGGCGATGTAGAACGGATCGAGCAGGTACAAACCGCGCAGATAATCCTGGAACAACTGATCGGGACTGCCGTCCGCGCCGGGGCATTCGGCGAACACTTGCGGGTGCTGATCGGCGCTGAAAAGCAGCGCCACCCAGCTGTCGAAGGTCACGTACTGATCCAGCAAACGTACCAGCTGCGTCCAGAAATTGGGCTTGTCCAGGGCGTCGATCAGTTGCCCGACCGAGCGGTGCCACGCGATGTCGTCTAACGAAAGTGTCATGTCTCTACCCCTATCGGGTTACCCCAGCGGCGTGATTTCCCGGCCGGTGGCTTGCTGCGCATACTGGCGCACAGACACCGACCGGGCAATCTTTCTGCCAGCCCGGTTAAGAACAAGGAATACCCATGAAAGTCGAACTCGCCCAGTTGGCGGGCCGTGACAACGACACGGCTTACAACCTCGAACGCGCTCTGCAGGCGATGGCTGCCTGTGCTGCCGATACGCAGCTGATCGTGTTTCCCGAAACCCACCTGATGGGCTTTCCGTCGCTTGAGGCGCTGGCCGAAACCGCAGAACCGCTGGACGGTCCGACCGTCAGCGCGGTGCTGGCTGCGGCCCGTGAACACAACATCGCCGTGGTGATCGGGATGGCCGAGAACGACAACGGCCGCTTCTACAACACCACGCTGCTGATCACCCCCGAAGGTATCGCGCTGAAATATCGCAAGACGCATCTGTGGGCGTCGGATCGCGGTGTGTTCGAGGCCGGCGACCGTTACGCCACCTGCGAGTGGAACGGTGTGCGGGTCGGCCTGCTGATTTGCTACGACATCGAATTTCCGGAAACCGCCCGGGCACTGGCGCAATTGGGTGCCGAACTGTTGATCGTCACCAACGGCAACATGGACCCTTACGGCCCGACTCACCGCACCGCGATCATGGCCCGCGCCCAGGAAAACCAGGCGTTTGCGCTGATGGTCAACCGGGTGGAAGAGGGCGATGGCGGGTTGGTGTTTGCGGGCGGCAGTGCGCTGGTGGATCCGCTGGGCACGCTGCTGTTCGAGGCCGGACGGGAGGAGGGGCAGTTTGCGGTTGAACTGGACCTGAATCAGCTGACGGCGGCGCGGCAGGATTATCGGTATCTGGATGATCAGCGGCTGCGATTGCCGGGGGAGATTGTTGAGCATGCTTGTGGATTGCGGGAGCTGATGATTCCTCAGAGCTGATCCGGATCCTGTGTTGTCAGGGCGGGCCTCTTCGCGAGCAAGCCCGCTCCCACAGGGGATCTTCAGCGGACACAGCATTTGTAAACGACACATAACACCTGTGGGAGCGGGCTTGCTCGCGAAGAGGCCCATCCGGTCGACACACCTGTTTAATAGTTCACCCAATTACAACAACGAAACACCCGAAATTTAGCGCCGAACTCGGCTCTGCCATAAATCTAATAAATTCGGAGTAGTCGCTCATGGCTCGTTTGCAACGCACCCTGTCATTGGGTTCGGTGGTGCTGTTCGGCATTGCCTACATGACGCCGATCATTGTACTCGGCACCTTTGGCATCCTCGCTCAATCCACTGCCGGCATGGTCCCGGCCGCTTATCTGGCGGCGCTGGTGGCGATGTTTTTCACCGCCATGAGTTACGGCCGAATGGCCTCGGCGTTTCCCGTCGCTGGCTCGGCCTATAGCTATGTCCGCAAGGCGATCAGCCCGAAACTCGGTTTCATCGCCGGTTGGGCCGTGCTGCTCGACTACCTGTTCCTGCCGATGGCGATCTGGCTGATCGGCGCGGCCTACCTCAACTCCGCGTTCCCGGCCGTGCCGCAGTGGATCTGGGTGCTGGCGTTCATCGGCATCACCAGTGCGATCAACATTGTTGGTCTGAAACTGGCCAACGGCATCAACGCGTTACTGATGCTGGTGCAGTTCCTGGTGCTGATCGCCTTCGTTGCGCTGTGCGTTCATTACGTCGGTGGTGATGCGAGCACGCCGTTGTGGTCGGTCAAACCGTTCTTCAACGGTGACATGCAGATGCCGCTGATCATGAGCGGTGCAGCCATCGCCTGCTACTCGTTCCTGGGGTTTGACGCGGTCAGCACCCTGACCGAAGAAACCCGCGACCCGCGCCGCACCATCCCGCGAGCGATCATGCTGATTACCCTGATCGGCGGGTTGATCTTCGTCGGTGTGTCGTACTTCGTGCAGATCGCGCATCCGTCGTTCCAGTTCGACAGCGTCGACTCGGCGGCCTATGAAATTGCCCGCAACATCGGTGGTGACCTGTTCGTGTCGATCTTCCTGATCGGCCTGATCGTCGGCCAGTTCGCGTCGGGCCTGTCGGCTCAGGCCAGCGGCTCGCGGCTGTTGTTCGCCATGGGCCGCGATGGCGTGCTGCCAAAATCGTTCTTCGGCACTTTGCATGAACGCTTTGGCACGCCGGTCAACAGCATCCTGCTGTGCGCCGTGGTCGCGTTGCTGGCACTGAAACTGGACGTCACTACCTCGACCTCGTTCATCAACTTCGGCGCGTTCCTGGCGTTCAGTCTGGTGAACCTGTCGGTGATCTTTCACTACTGGATTGGCGGTGAGAACAAAGGGCTGCGTGAATTCGTGTTGTTCTTGTTGTTCCCGTTCATCGGCCTGGCGGCGGATTTGTGGTTGATGGTCAGCCTCGATCACTTGGCGATCTATCTGGGCTTGAGCTGGCTGGCGATTGGCGTGGTGTACCTGGCGGTGTTGACCGGCGGCTTCCGTCGCCAGCCACCGGAGATGGATTTCCAGGAAGCCACATAACGAGCGGACTGGTAAAGAACCTTGTGGGAGCGGGCTTGCTCCNNNGGGCGGCGTTCCGACGAAGGGGCCGTGTCAGCCAACATTGATAGCGACTGACACATCGCTTTCGTCGGAACGCCGCCCGGAGCAAGCTCGCTCCCACATTTGATTGGCGTTCAGCTTGCCAGCTTTGATTGGTGAATCGGCAACTGGACCCGAAATGTGCTTCCCACACCAACTTCACTGCGCACCGTTATATCCCCCCGATGTTTTTTC
>NZ_SOPU01000003.1:189754-199950 GCF_004402115.1 Pseudomonas sp. F01002
ACGATGCCATAGGACAGGGACAACCCCAGCCCTGTCCCCTGGCCCACCGGTTTGGTGGTGAAGAACGGGTCGAAGATTTTTTGCAGGCAGTCCGGCGCAATACCGGCGCCGGTGTCTGCGACCTCGATCCACACCGTTTCCGCTTCAAGCCCGGTGCGCAAGGTGATGGTGCCGCGCTCCGGGCCGATGGCCTGAGAGGCGTTGACGATCAGGTTCATGATCACCTGATTGATTTGCGAAGGCAGGCATTCGATGTCGGGCAGGACCTGATACTCCTTGAGCACATCGGCCTTGTACTTGAGTTCGTTGGCGACGATGTTCAAGGTCGATTCGATGCCCTGTTGCAGATTGGCCCACTGCCATTCTTGATTGGAGTCCACCCGGGAGAAGTCCTTCAGGTCCTTGACGATCTGCCCGACCCGGTTGATGCCGTCCTTGGATTCCTTGATCAGCAGCGGAATGTCCTCGCGCAGGAACTCCAGCTCGACCCGTTCGCGCAGTTGGTGCAAACGCTCGACGAGCTCGCTGGAGCCGATCGCCTCTTCCGCATCCCGATAGGCGTCGAGCATTTCCTGCAGCTGTTTGAAGTAGCCATCCAGGGTGCCGAGGTTGGAGGAAATGAAGCCGATGGGGTTGTTGATTTCATGAGCGACGCCGGCCGCGAGTTGCCCCAATGAAGCGAGTTTTTCCGATTGCACCAATTGGGTTTCAAGCTGTTTACGCTCGTCGATTTCCCGCTGCAACTCAACGCTGGCCTCTGTGAACTGCCGGGTTCGGCGTTCGACCATTTGCCCTAAATGGTCCATCTGCACGCTGGCCCGTTCGGTCATGTCCCATTTGGTCAACAGGGTGTTGGCCATCTGCTGGACTTCAATGTTGTCGAACGGTTTTTTCAGAATCAGCAGCCGGTCATGCGCCTGCAATCGATCGAGCAATTCATCCCAGGAATAGTCGGAATAGGCGGTGCACACCACCACTTGCAGGCGCGGGTCGGCCTGCCACAAATGTTCGATGGTCTGCGCGCCGTCCCAGCCCTCGGGCATGCGCATGTCGACGAAGGCCAGGGCGTAGGGGCGGTTTTCCTGCAAGGCTTCGTTCAGTTTGCCCAGGCCTTCCTGGCCGCCATAGGCCGAGTCCAGCTCGAACAACGCGCTGGTTGATTTCACTTCGTTGCCAAACAGCGCGGCCTCCATCTCGTCCAGTTCGACGGTCTGTTCGGGCATGGGCGTGAGAATCTTGCGGAAATCCACGTGAATGGACGGCGTGTCATCGATCAGCAGAATGCGTCGGTTCGAAAGCTCGCTCATGCTTCCTCCTTGACGGTTTTCAGCGGGATCTGCAACGTGAACAGCGCGCCCTTGCCCGGTCCGTCGCTATGGGCGGTGAGGTGGCCGTTCATTTCGATGGCGGCCAGGGCGCAGCTGTGCAGGCCGAAGCCATGCCCTTCCTTGCGGGTGGTAAACCCGTGGGCAAAGATGCGCGTCATGTTTTCCTCGGCGATGCCTTCGCCGTCGTCCTTGACGCTGACTTGCAGGATCTTGTCTTCGACGATTTTGACCCCCAGGGTCATTTGCCGCTGGCGGTTGCTGAGGTCTGACATCGCGTATTTGGCGTTGCTGATCAGGTTGATCAGGATCAGCAACAACCGGTGTTTATCACCCATGACCTGCGGCACGTCGCTGTACTCCTTGACCACCGTGACGTGGTGTCGGGTCAAGGCGCCGGAGTTCATGCGCAGGGCGTCTTCCAGCAATTCGCTGATGTGCAGCGGTTCCATCAGGCTGTTGGCGCCCGCGTAGGACTGCTGGGTGGCGACGATGTCCTTGATGTGGTCCACGCTTTTGGTCAGTTGGGCCAGCTCTTCGGTCATGCTTTGTTGTTCCAGGGCTATCGCGTCCACCAGTTGATTCAGGTAACCCGGTAGCAACTTGCCTTTCGCGTCCTCGGTCAGAAAGGTGCCGAGGTCGCCTGGATGGTCGTTGATCAGCTGCATGGCCTTACCCAGGCCCTGCGCTTTGCTGCCGCGCAGTTTGCGGCTCACCAGGTCGGCCGAAATGTTCACGCTGTTGAGCACGTTGCCGACGTTGTGCAGCACATTGGTGGCGATCTCGGCCATGCCGGCCTGACGCGCGGTGTCGAGCAGTTCGCTCTGGGTATCCTTGAGTTCGCGGGTGCGCTCTTCAACGCGCAGTTCGAGGTCCTCATTGGCGGTTTGCAGGGCTTTGTTGACGCGATTGATCACGGTGAAACTGCGCATCAGGTGAATCGCCAGGTACACCAGCAGCAACACCAACAGCACCGAAAACAACAGCATGTAGAAGTGATAGCGCTGGTCGACCGCATCGGTCCGCTGCTGGTCGGTGTTCAGCAGGTTGGTCATGTCGTCCAGGCGTTCGGCCACGGGAACGGCTTCGATGTTTTCCAGTAACCGATTGACCACCGGCTGCTCACGCAGGATCAGTGAAATGTGGTTGCTCAGAATATCGATCGGACTGTGGAACTGTTCAGGTAGACGCTGTTTGTTCACCCCCAGTTTGTTCAGCCCGAGCAGGATGTCGGCGGCCTTGTCATCGGAGGTGACCTGAGCGAACTCCAGGCTGCTGAGCAGCAAGTCATACGTGTCGGTGGCAATGTTCTGAAGTTGCAGTTGGTCCTCATCCACCAACCTGGACAGCTGTTCCTGAATGTCGTCCTCGGCGGTGGGCAGGAACGCCAGCGAGTTGCGAAGAACGGCGTTGTGAGACTTGAACTGCTCCACCAAGCGGGTCTTTTCCTGCATGGCGGTCAGGTACGCATCATGGCTGGCGCGCCAGACGGGCGAGTCGTTGCGGCCATGGCTCGACTCCATGGTGTCGAACCGCTCCCACAGGTTCGTTATCTCGGTCAGCGGGGTGACCAACGGATCGTAGTTGTGACTGATGGCGACCCTGGCCTTGAGGATCTCGGTTTCCCATTGTGCGTTCAGCTGCTTGATCCGGCCGATCAAGTCCCGGGATTCGGTGTAGGTCGTCGTCTGGTTAGAGCTGGATTTGAGGTACAGGAACAGCAGCACCGAAGCCAGCATCAGGGCCACGGCACTAAGCAACGCCAGGTTGCGGCGGTTAGTCGTTTTCATAAGGGCTTGCCTCCCCATTCACCGGTCAGGGTCTTGAGGAATTTGATGATCAGCGTCTTGTCGTCGGCAGAGGGAATACGACCGAGCTGGAACTTGAACATCACATCCACCGCCTCTTCAAGAGTCTTGGCCGAGCCGTCGTGAAAGTACGGCGCGGTCACGGCGACGTTGCGCAGGCTCGGGACCTTGAACACGTTGCGGTCCTCTTCGTCCTTGGTGACCAGATAGCGGCCCAGGTCGGCTTCGGTGGGGTTGCCCCGAGTCTTGAAGTAGTCGCCCATGACCCCGAACTTCTGGAACATGTTGCCGCCGATGTTGACGCCCTGATGGCAGGCGATGCAGCCGTAGTCCTTGAAGCGTTGGTAACCGTATTTCTCGTCGAGGGTGAGAATGTCGGTATCGCCTTGCAGGTATTGGTCGAAACGCGAGTTGGCGCTGATCAGCGTGCGCTCATAGGTGGCCAGGGCATTCTGCACATTGTTCATGGTCACGCCGTCCGGGTAGGCGTTGGCGAATGAGGCCTGATATGCCGCATCGGCGGTCAGTGTCTGCACCACATGCTCCCAGTTACTGCCCATTTCACTGGGGCTTTGCACCACGCCGTGGATCTGGGTTTCCAGGGTGTCGGCGCGGCCGTTCCAGAATTGCCGGAAGTTCAGGCTGGCGTTGAACACGCTGGGGGTGTTGATCGTCAACGGAAGGCCGGCGAAACCGATGGAAAACGCCTTGTTGTCGGCGCCGCCGTTTTCCAGTCGATGGCAACTGGCGCAGGACAGTGAGCTGTCGACCGACAAGCGCGGTTCATTGAACAACTGACGACCGAGTTCGACCCGCAGGGGATTCTGTTGGGGCACCGGCGGCAGTGGTTTGAGCGCTTCATCCAGTGGCGCGGCACTGGCGCTCAGGCAGAGCCCGAACAACGGCGCCAATAGCAGACGGTGAAAGGAAGGCGGCATCTGATAATTCCTTGGCGTAGGGCCTGTGTGTCGTTGCGCATCGTTCACGTGGCTGCGGATGAAGAGGGCTTCACCGACCCCAGATACCGGACGAAGGCGTCAGGCTCCACGGCTTTGCTGAAATAGAAACCCTGGCCTTCCTCGCATTGATGGGCCTTGAGGAAATCCAGTTGTTCGAGGGTTTCCACCCCTTCGGCAATGATGGTCAGCTTGAGGCTCCGGCCCAGGCTGATGATGGCGCTGACCAGCGCGGCGTCGTTGCTGTCTCTGCTTAAACCGCGAATGAACGACTGGTCGATTTTCAGCACGTCGATGGGAAAACGCCGCAAGTAGCTCAGGCTGGAATAACCGGTACCGAAGTCATCGATGGCCAGTCGCACGCCCATGACTTTAAGCCGGGTCAGGGCGGTCACCGTGGTTTCGACGTTCTGCATCAACACGCCCTCGGTGATTTCCAGCTCCAGCAAGGCCGGTTCCAGGCCTGTTTTTTTGAGTGTCTGTTCGATGCCGTCGACAAAGTCCCGCTGACGGAAATCGATGGCCGACATATTCACCGACATATAGATCTTCGGCAGCCCCGCGGCCTGCCAGGCGCAGGCTTGTCGGCACGCCTCGGCCAGCACCCATTTGCTCAACGGTACGATCAAACCGCTGTCTTCGGCCACACTGATGAAGTCCGAGGGGTAGACCAGGCCGTGCCCCGGTTTTTGCCAGCGAATCAACGCCTCGGCCCCGACCACCTGGCCACTGCCCAGGTCCAGTTTGGGCTGGTAATGCAGGACAAATTCGTTGCGCTCCAGCGCCAGGCGAATGCCGCTCTCGATGCTTTGCTGATCCCGGGCGCGCTGGTTCATCTCGTCGATGAAAAAACTGAAATCGTTCGGGCCGCTTTCCTTGACGTTGCGCATCGCGGTTTCGGCTTTCTTGATCAGCGCGATGGCATCGAAGCCGTCGTCCGGGTAAATGCTGATGCCCAGGCTGGCGGTCACGCTTAGGTCGTGGCCGGCAATGTGCTGGGGCGCGCGGATGGCGTTCAAGAGTTTTTCGGCGATGCCCTTGGTCTGCTGGGGATGGCGGACGTCGGCGAGGATCACCACGAATTCATCGGAACCGTAGCGGAACACCGAGTCGGACTCGCGCACCGTCGCCACCAGATTGCGCCCGACCTGTTTAAGCATTTCGTCACCGGCCGGATGACCCAGGGCATTGTTGATGCGCTTGAAGCGATCGAGGCCCAGAAACATCACGGCCAGTTGTTTGTCATGGCGCCGGGACAGGGCCAGTGACTGGTTCAACCGGTCACCGAGCAACGTGCTGTTGGGCAGCTCGGTCAGTACGTCGTACTGCAACAAGTGCGACACCTTGAGCAATTCGTGGACCCGCGCCTCGATGGTTTGCTCCAGGCTCAGGACCTTCATCGCCGCGTCCTGCGCCATCTGCCATTTCCAGGTCAGGGCACTGGCCATCTGGCGGATTTCCAGGCTGTCGAAGGGCTTTTTCAGCACCAGCAACTGGTCGCCGAACTCCAGCCGTTCGGCCATGTCTTCCCAGGTGTAGTCGGAAAAGGCCGTGCACAACGCGATTTGCAGGTGAGGGTCGGCCTTCCACAATTGCTCGATGGTTTCCAGGCCGTTCCAGCCCGGTGGCATACGCATGTCGGTGAACGCCATGGCATAGGGGCGACCTTCGGCCTGTGCGCGCTTGACCAGTTCGAGGGCTTCCTGGCCCTGGTAGGCCGAGTCGAGCTGGAACGTCAGCCGATCAAGCTGCACGGTGCCGAACAGGGCTTCTTCTGCACTGGCGAGGGTCTGTTCACCTCCGGGCTCTTCACCTTCGATCTCCGGGCCAAGGATCTTGCGAAAATCCTCATGGATCGAGGGCGTGTCGTCGATGATCAGGATGCGCCGGTTGGTCCGCACGAAAGGCGATTTCATCCTTTGTCCTCCGTGAAGCGTGGCGGGTTGTCCAGGATCGGCCCGATGTCGTGGTTCGGGGGCACGATGCTGCCGGCTTTCAGCAGCTCGGCGGCCTGCTGGCTGCTGACCGCTTTGCTGAAGAAGTAACCCTGGGCGTTCATCGGTGAACCGGTGGCCATCAGCGCGCTGCGCTGCTCCTGGGTTTCGACGCCCTCGGCAATGATGCCGATCCCGACTTCACGGGCGAAGTTGATGATGGCGCGCAGGGTGTTCGCGCTGGCCGGATCGCGGGCGGCGGTGTCGATGAAGGCCTGCGCAAGTTTCAGGTGATTGACTTGGTAGGTCTTGAGGTAGTCGAACGAGGAATACTCGGTGCCGAAGTCGTCGATGGCGATCTTTACCCCCAGCTCACGCAGGCGCGGCAGCACATCGTTGTGGGTCCATTTGGTCTGGGCCAGCGTCGCTTCAGTGACGTCGAAGCGCAGGTCCCAGGGGCAGAGTTCCCAGCGCGCGGTGGTGCGCAGCACGTCATAGATCAGTTCGGGACCACTTTTGAGTTGGGCCAGGGACAGCTTGATCGCAATCACCGGCGGCGCCATGCCTTCATCGCGCCATTGGCGCATTTGCTGGCAGGCGCGATCCAGCACCCAGTGACCGAGCGCGACGATGGTGCCGGTCTTTTCCGCCGCGGGCAGGAACGCCGGGGCTTCCAGTAAACCGCGCTCAGGGTGGTTCCAGCTGACCTGAGCTTCCATGCCAAGGATTTTGCCGCTGCTCAGGTCCACTTCCGGCCAGTAATGCAGTTCGAGTTCCTGGTGTTCGATGGCCGCTCTCAGGTCGCTGGCGATGGTCATGCGTTCGACCACCTCCTGGTTGATCTCCTCGGAGTGGAAGTGGTACTGGTTGCGGCCCTTTTCCTTGGAGCGATACAGCGCCATGTCGGCCTGGGTCAGCAGGCCGTCGGCGCTGGTGCTTTCCGGGGTACAGCTACTGATGCCGATACTCACCGAGACCCGCACATCATTGCCGGCCAGGGAGTAGGGCAGTACCAGCGTGTCGCGGATCTTGGCGGCCAGGGCCGCGGATTGGGTCGGGTCGCCGACATCCAGCTGCAAGATCGCGAACTCGTCACCGCCGAGTCGGGCGACCACATCGTTTTCGCGCACGCAGGCCTTGATCCGGCGGGAAACCTCTTGCAGCAACAGGTCGCCTACCGGATGGCCGAGGGTGTCGTTGATGCGTTTGAAGTGATCCAGGTCCAGGTAAAACATGGCGAACGGTGCCGCCCCCCGACGCGCAGAGGCGAATGCCTGGTGCAACCGCTCGATCAGCGTCGCACGGTTGGCCAGCCCGGTCAGCCCGTCGGTGCGGGCCAGCAGGGCGATTTTCTCTTCGGCCAGTTTGCGTTCAGTGATGTCGATGATGATGCCTTCGACTTCCAGCAAACGGCCTTCATCGTCGCGCACCGGGATGTAGCGGTTTTCGACCCAGCGCCAGGCTCCTTCGCCAGTGCGCATCCGGAATTCGATGGAAGCGCCCGCCGCATGACGGTCCAGCACCCGGGCCATGGCGGTGTCGACCTTCGTTTGATCATCGGGATGGATCAGTTCCTGGGACCAGTTGGCCGAGGCGACCAGTTTCGCCGCGACATGACCGTATTTGGTGATGTTGTGCGAGATATACATCAACGGAAACGACGGCTCGCCGCGCAACCGATACAGAATGGTGGGGCTGTTCTGCACGATGATGTTGGCGTCGGACAGCTCTCGGGTGCGTTCTTCGACCGCCTGTTCGAGCAGCGACATCTTCAGCTCTGCGTCTTCGGTCATTTGCCACTTGGCCGTCAATGCGCTGGCCATCTGGCGGATTTCGATGGCATCGAAGGGTTTTTTCAGAATCAGCAGGCGATCGCCCAGTTCCAGGCGTTCGTCGATGTCTTCCCAGGAATAGTCGGAATAAGCGGTGCAAAGCGCCACTTGCAGCTTGGGATCGGCCTGCCACAGCCGTTCGATGGTTTCCAGCCCGTCCCAGCCCGGCGGCATGCGCATGTCGATGAAGGCCATCGCGTAGGGCATGTCATTGGCCAGCGCCGTTTCGACCTTGTCCAGGGCTTCGAGGCCCTGAAACGCCGAGTCGAGCACGAAGCTTTGCAGCGATAGCGCCGCAGGGGTGCCGAACAGGGCATTTTCGGCGCTGATCAGGCTGTCGTCATCGATCGATGGCGGACTGAGGATCTTGGCGAAGTCCGCATGAATCGAGGCTGTGTCGTCGACGATAAGAATCCGCCGGTTGGTCCGCGCCAGTAGCGTATTTATCGACATACGCCAGTACCGGCAGCAGTTTGATGCGGTGTTCTCATAGAGGGGCTTCCTTTCCCTGATCACCTGGCCGAACGTACAGATTATGGATCCGAGTCAGCTGAGCATAGTCGTCTGTCCAGCACTTCGCGCAATTCAATGAGCTGAATCATTTCCGTTGGCGGGCTGAAAATCATCTAGCCTGTAGGTCAGGCTCCGGCAATAGGGGATGTTTGCCTCGGGGCCCGCCACAACGATGTGCCCGTTTCACTTGAGGTGACGCCATGGAAGAGCAACTCCCCACGACTTTGAACGATAAACCCAAGGTGCTGCTGGTCGATGACGAGGAGTCAATCCTCAACAGCCTGCGTCGCCTGTTACGCGGCCAGCCCTACGAGTTGCTGCTGGCCACCAGCGGTGCCCAGGCGCTGGAGATCATGGAGCAACACTCCATTGACCTGGTGATGACCGACGCACGCATGCCCAACATGGACGGCGCCACGCTGCTGGCCCGCATCCATCAGCTTTACCCGACGACCACCCGGATACTGCTCACCGGCTACGCGGACATGCCGACGATCATCAAAGCGATCAACGAAGGGAAGATTCACCGCTATATCAGCAAACCCTGGAACGACGAGGAAATGCTCCTGACCTTGCGCCAGGCCCTGGCTCATCAATACTCCGAGCGCGAACGCCAACGTCTGGAGCAGTTGACCCGGCTGCAGAACGACCAGTTGAAGTCGCTCAACATCACCCTGGAAAAACACGTCGCCGCCCGCACCGCCGAACTCCAGCAGACCGCCGACATGCTCGACCTGGCCTACGAAGAGCTCAAACACAGCTATGTCACCGGCACCGAGGTGTTCTCGCTGCTGGCCAACCTGCGCTTGCCCCCGGCCAAACAGACCAACCGCCAGATCATCGAACTGGTGCGGGTCTACTGCAAACTTCATGGCCTGGACGAGGGCACCAGTCGCGACCTGACCATGGCCGCGGCGCTCTACAACATCGGCAAGCTGAGCTGGACCGACAGCATGATGACCGCGCCCGCGGACCTGCTGCATCACAGCGATCGGGAGCGCTATCGCGGTTATCCAAAGCAGAGCGAATCGCTGTTGATGACGCTCGATCCGATGAAGGACGCCGCCCGTCTGATTCTTCATCATCAGGAGCGCTGGGACGGCAGCGGCTTCCCCGACCGGCTCAAGGGCGAGGCGATTCCGTTCGGTTCGCGGCTGTTGAAACTGGCGGTGGATTTCATCGAGTTGCAGCGCGGGCTGATTCTCGAGCGACAGATGAATAGTGATGAAGCACTGGTCTACATCCGCAGCTATGCCGGGCGACTCTACGATCCCGACCTGGTGGAGGATTTCATCCAGGTCTGTGCCGCGTACCTGAGCGATGTCTCGTTGGCCGACCCGTCAGTGAAGGTGCTGAGCACGCGGGAAGTGACAGCGGGCATGATCCTGGCGCGCAACCTCAATGCCGACAACGGCATGCTGCTGCTCAATGCCGGCAAGGTGTTGAATGGGCCGCTGGTGGAGAAGTTGATCGCCTTCGAAGCCATGGAAGGCGCGAAATACAGCATTTTTGTAAAGGTGCCGGAAGACGTTGCGGTTCTCGAGGCCAGTTAGTTTTCCAGACTCTACACAACCCCCCTGTGGGAGCGGCGGNTGCGGCGATCCGACTTGCTCGCGAAAGCGGTTTTTCATTCAACATTGATGTTGACTGGCCCGCCGCCTTCGCGAGCAAGTCGGATCGCCGCACCGCCGCTCCCACAGGGGATCTGCGGATGTCTGCAGAGATTTTTTCGGCGTGACGAGGCGCCGATTCTCATGTGATCCTTGCGCCTTTTCCCAAGGCCGATCCCGATCCATGACCCTTTCATCCGCTGCTTCGCCCCGCCTCA
>NZ_SOPU01000003.1:199965-374895 GCF_004402115.1 Pseudomonas sp. F01002
TCCGTATCGCCGCCGCCCTGTTGATCGGCCCGGACGGTCGCACGTTGTTGGTCCGCAAGCGCGGCACAGAGGCGTTCATGCAGCCGGGGGGCAAGATCGAAGCCCATGAGCAACCGGTCCACGCGCTGGCCCGTGAACTGGAAGAAGAATTGGGCCTGGTCATCGATCCGGCACACGCCACTTATCTGGGGCAATTCTCGGCACCGGCCGCCAACGAGCCGGGTTTTACCGTCCAGGCCGAACTCTTTCAGCTGACCATCGATTCAGACGTATCGCCTGCGGCGGAGATCGAAGAGGTGCGCTGGATCGACCCGGCCACCGACGGTAATGTCACGCTGGCGCCATTGACACGGGACCTGATCCTGCCGTTTTATCGTGCCTTGTTAACCGAAACTGCCTGATTATTCCCGGACAAAGGACTGCCCATGATCCCGCTTCAAGACTTGCTGATCTTTGCCGCTGCCGCATTGCTGATGGTGCTGACGCCGGGGCCGAACATGATTTACCTGATCTCCCGTTCGATCTGCCAGGGGCGCAAGGCCGGTGTGACCTCGTTGCTCGGTGTGGTCGCGGGGTTTTTCGTGCACCTGTTCGCGGCCGCTGCCGGTTTGACTGCGGTGTTTCTGGCGGTGCCGATGGCCTACGAAGTGCTGAAGTGGGCCGGTGCGCTGTACCTGATGTGGTTGGCCTGGCAGGCGGTCAAACCGGGTGCGCGTTCACCGTTCGAGGCGCAGCAGTTGCTGCCGGACTCGTCGCGCAAACTGATCACCATGGGTTTTCTCACGAGCGCGCTGAACCCGAAGATCGCCGTGTTTTATTTGTCGGTGTTTCCGCAGTTCATCACGCCTGAGCATGGCTCGGTGTTCACTCAAAGCATCACGCTGGGTCTGACTCAGATCAGCGTCAGTTTCAGCGTCAATCTGCTGATCGCGCTGTTCGCTGCGGGCATCGCCTCCTGGTTCGTCAACAACCCGTCCTGGCTGGCGGTGCAGCGCTATTTCATGGGGTTCGTGCTGTCGGCGCTGGCGGTGCGACTGATGCTGGAACAACGACGGATGGCTTGAACATGTGGATTGAACGGCTTGATGCCAGTCATGCCCTGGACTATCGGGCGCTGATGCTCGAAGCCTATGACCTGCATCCCCAGGCGTTTACCTCCAGCGTGCGCGAACGCGCCGTGATGCCATTGAGTTGGTGGGAATCACGCCTGACCAGCAAGCTGGACGTGGTGTTCGGCGCGTTCGAAAACGGTGAGTTGGCGGGCATCGTCGGCCTGGCCTTCGAACCCCGGGAAAAGGCCCGGCACAAGGCGACATTGTTTGGCATGTACGTGTCGGGCAAAGTCCGGCAACGCGGGGTCGGTTATCACCTGGTGCAGGCCGCCCTGGCTGAAGCGCAGGACCATAAAGGTCTGAAGCTGATCCAGCTGACCGTCACCGCCGGCAATGACGCCGCGTTCAACCTGTACCAGCGTTGCGGCTTCATCCAGTTTGGTCTCGAACCTTTGGCGGTACGGGGGGGCGAGGACTACTTCGACAAAATCCATATGTGGCGAGAGCTCTAAAGATCGCAGCCTCGTTTCACTCGACAGCTCCTACAGGGTTTGGCGAACTCCTGTAGGAGCTGTCGAGTGAAACGAGGCTGCGATCTTTTTATTACCACTATTTAGTCAGCGAACTGCGCTGACGCCGTCGAGTGTCGAAAACGATGTGTCCTTCGCGGTCAGCAGGAAGTCGCGCATGTACGGCGCATCCAGCATGTCGGCGCGAATCCCGGCGTACAGCGTCGCAAACAAACCTTTCTCACCCAGCCGCTTGGCCTTCACATAACCCCGTGAGCTGTATTCATGCAGCGCCCAATGGGGCATGCCGCACACACCGCGGCCACTGGCCACCAATTGCATCATCATCACCGTCAGTTCCGACGTGCGGACCTGCGCCGGTTCGATATCGGCCGGTTCCAGGAAACGGGTGAAGATGTCCAGCCGATCACGCTCCACCGGGTAGGTGATCAGCGTTTCCGTGAGCAAATCTTCCGGGACGATGTAGGCCTTGCTCGCCAAACGGTGCTGGTTGGCCACCGCGAGCATCGCTTCATAGGTGAACAACGGCACGTAAGTGATCCCGGCCAGTTCCAGCGGGTCAGACGTCACCACCAAATCCAGATCGCCACGGGCCAATGCCGGCAGTGGGGCGAAAGAAAATCCTGAGGCCAGGTCCAGTTCGACTTCCGGCCAGGCATCGCGGAACTGGTCGATGGTCGGCATCAGCCACTGGAAGCAACTGTGGCACTCGATCGCCATGTGCAAGCGCCCGGCAGTGCCCCCGGCCAGCCGCGCGATATCGCGCTCGGCGCCGCGCAGCAATGGCAGGGTCGCGTCAGCCAGTTGCAGCAGGCGCAAACCGGCACTGGTGAAACGCACCGGTTTGGTCTTGCGCACGAACAGCGGCATGCCCATGCGCTCCTCCAGTTCCTTGAACTGGTGGGACAGGGCCGACTGCGTCAGGTGCAGGCGGTCGGCCGCATCGACCAGGCTATCGGCTTCGCGCAAGGCGTGCAGGGTCTTCAGGTGACGGATTTCAAGCACCGGGGGCTCCATGAGGAAAACTTGTGATCAACACGAAAAGGTTGAGTTTGTCTCATGTTGGGTTGGGTGTCGACAATAGCGCCATGTTTTACAGCATCTTTTATAGGGAGCAATTTCACATGGCCTTGGCACACACACTTGGTTTCCCGCGCATCGGCGCTGACCGCGAACTGAAAAAAGCCCTCGAATCCTACTGGAAGGGCGATCTGGATCAGGACGCGCTGAAAAGCGTCGGCCGCCAATTGCGCGCCACCCATTGGCAATTGCAGAAAGACGCCGGCATCGACCTGCTGCCCGTGGGCGACTTCGCCTGGTACGACCAGGTCCTGACCCATTCCTTGACCTTCGGTGTGATTCCCGAGCGTTTCGACAGCGCCAAGAACTCACGCGGCCTGCTGACCCTCGACACCCTGTTCGCCATGGCCCGTGGCGCCACGGCTGCCTGCTGCGGCGGCGAACACAGCAAAGCGCAATACGCCCAGGAACTGACCAAGTGGTTCGACACCAACTACCACTATCTGGTCCCGGAATTCACCGCTGATCAGCAGTTCAAACTGAGCTGGGAACAGCTGTTCGACGAAGTCGACGAAGCCAAGGCGCTGGGCCACAACGTTAAACCGGTAATCATCGGTCCACTGACTTACCTGTGGCTGGGCAAGGCCAAAGGCAACGACTTCGACAAGCTCGACCTGCTGGAACGCCTGCTGCCGATCTACGGCGAAATCCTCGGTCGCCTCGCTGCTCAAGGCGTGGAGTGGGTGCAGATCGACGAGCCGATCCTGACCCTTGACCTGCCACAGGCCTGGAAAAACGCTTTCGAGCGCGCTTACCACATCCTTCAATACTCGCCGCTGAAAAAACTGGTGGCGACCTACTTCAGTGGCCTGGAAGGCAACCTCGGCCTGGCGGTCAGCCTGCCGGTACAAGGCCTGCACATCGACGCCGTGCGTGCGCCGGATCAACTCGGCCAAGTGCTGGACCGTCTGCCGACCTACAAGATTCTCTCGGTAGGCCTGGTGAATGGTCGCAACGTCTGGCGCTGCGAACTGGAGCAAGTGCTCGCTCAACTGCAACCGGCCCAGGAACGCTTTGGCGACAACCTGTGGGTCAGCAGTTCCTGCTCACTGCTGCACAGCCCGGTGGATCTGGATCGCGAAGACAAACTCGACTCGGAACTGAAAAGCTGGCTGGCGTTTGCCGTGCAGAAGTGTGGCGAAATCGCCGTGCTGCGTGATGCCTTGAACGATCCGCAATCGCCCAAAGTGCAAGCCGCCCTGTCCGAAAGCCGTGCCATTCAAGCCAGCCGTGCCGAGTCGCCGCGTATCCATAAAGCCGAGGTGCAGGCGCGCATCAACGCCATCGGTTCGGCGGACAGCCAACGTCACTCGCCGTTCGCCAAACGCATCGAGCAACAACGTGCGCGGTTGAAACTGCCGGCATTCCCGACCACCACCATCGGCTCGTTCCCGCAGACCGGTTCGATTCGTCTGGCGCGGCAAGCGTTCAAGCAAGGCAAGCTGTCGGCCAACGATTACACCGACGCCATGCACAGCGAAATCCGCCATGCCGTGCAAGTCCAGGAACGCCTGGGGCTGGACGTGCTGGTACACGGTGAAGCCGAACGCAACGACATGGTCGAGTACTTCGCCGAGCAACTGGACGGCTACCTGTTCACCCGTTTCGGCTGGGTGCAGAGCTACGGTTCGCGTTGCGTGAAACCGGCGATCATCTACGGCGACCTGAGCCGTCCGACCGCCATGACCGTCGACTGGATCACCTATGCCCAGAGCCTGACCGACAAGGTCATGAAAGGCATGCTCACCGGTCCCGTGACCATGCTGATGTGGTCGTTCCCGCGTGAAGACGTCTCGCGCAAAATCCAGGCTCAGCAGTTGGCCCTGGCCCTGCGTGACGAAGTGGTGGACCTGGAAGCCGCCGGCATCAAGATCGTGCAGATCGACGAAGCTGCCTTCCGCGAAGGCTTGCCACTGCGCCGGGCGCAATGGCAGGAATACCTCGATTGGGCGGTGGAAGCCTTCCGCTTGAGCGCATCCGGTGTGCGGGACGAAACCCAGATCCACACCCACATGTGCTACAGCGAATTCAACGATGTGATCCAGTCCATCGCGGCGATGGACGCCGATGTGATCACCATCGAAACCTCGCGTTCAGACATGGAATTGCTGGAGGCTTTTGAAGCGTTCGACTACCCGAATGACATCGGTCCGGGCGTGTATGACATCCACTCGCCACGGGTGCCGGACACGGCCGAGATGGTGAAATTGATGAGCAAAGCCGTGAAGCGCATTCCGGCGGAGCGGTTGTGGGTGAACCCGGATTGCGGGCTGAAGACCCGGGCGTGGCCGGAGACTGAGGCGGCGTTGGTGAACATGGTGGCGGCGGCGCGGCAACTGCGAAGTCAGTTGGCATAAAGTAACCAAAACGGGAGCGGACAAACCGCTCCCGTTTTACGTTCTAAACCTGATCGAAATGTTTGAGTGCTGCTGATTGTTTGCCGATATCGGCATAGGGAAGCGCAGCGTTGTCGGCGTGGGTCAGAAATCGGTGTTCCGGCAGTTTTAGATGAGCCTTCTCGAATGCACCGAATGCAGGTGCTGCCTTGGCATAGTGGAAATGGGCATACCACAGCACCTTGGGAGGTGTTGCAGTCAGATCCCATACTTCGTACTCCTGCAGGTAATCGATTCGACCGTCAGGGCGTTTACCCAGGTTTTTCATTGGGCTCGTTTTGCGTATCTCCAAGACGTGTTGGCCGACCAGGTCGTCGAGCATTCCATCGGTAGGTTTTTTGGTACTCAACGACTGCCGAGTACGTATTTCACGTCCGCGGGTGGTGAGTTCGGCGGCCTTGTCGCGCAGTTGCTGGATGATGGTGTGCTGTGGAGCAATTTCCTCGATGGGAAGGGCGCGCCGGGTCAACTCGCTGGCCTCACTGACCATCATGTGCTCCAGATCGACCGGGAGCATGCCTTGACCCGCATAGGCTTGAACCTTGGCCTCGTACGTCTGCTGCGATTGCAGTCGGCTGCGGGCATCTTCGACCAGGGAGCCAAGGTCCCTTTGAACAGGGCGAGTTGCCTTTTGCGGCGGGTTCAGCAGGCGAAATTTGCCGTTTGAACCTTGTTCCCAAACCTCCTCGAATCCGCCCTGTCCTGTCAGGGAGTATTGCCGCTTTTGGGTCGTCGGTTCCCAGCGTTCCACCCCAATCAGCAATTGATCGTCTTCGGTGGTGAACACCTTTTTGCTGCGTTGCCCGGCAGGGGAAGCGGGAGCCGGCTGATCGATGGCCTTGCGCGCCCGTTCGGCCATTTTTTCGATACCCTCCAGCAGGGGCGGCACGGTGTCCAGATGGAAGTGCTGTGGGTAGCTGGTGGTCCAGACATTCATATTGCGGCGAAACTGCCCGTAAAGATCGAGGCACTCCTGCAATATCTGATTGCGCTGGGCTCTGGTGGCGGTGACTTCCGGCAAGCTGTATTGAGTGAACAAGGAGCGATCGACTTTGGCCCGCAGATTCTCTGCCTGTCCTTGCAGATAGAACCAGGAGATATCTTGGGTTGTGTCAAAGCGTTTGACGATTTCCAGCCGGTGGCCGGTTCTCAAGTAGAGCAGATTGGTCTCGCTGAGCCGCCCATTCAACATCATGACTTCGGAGCTCAGTTGTGCCTTTTGGGTGCTGACTGTTATGCGCTCGTACCACAGGTTGAGATCGCGCATCGCGGCCTCGATTTGATCCAGCTCGTGCATGAAATCCACACGCACCTTTCTGACGTCTTGCAGAATACGGAAGCGCTCGCTGAGCGCAGTGTCCGGCAGTGCGTCCAGACGGTCGATGAAATCGTCGATCCTGTCGAGCATCCGATCGGCCCGATGATTGGCCAAGAACACCCGTTGCTTGTACCGATCAGTGATCAGCAGGGCGTCATGGCTCTGCATTTCCCTGAGCACGCGCCTTTTGTTGCCATGGGTCAGGGGTAACAGATCAACCAGTGTCTGGTAGTGTCTGCTGGCCAGTTCAATGTCGCCGATACACGCAGCTTCGGTAGCCGGTATCAGTGTCGGACGGTGCTCTACGGCGCTGGCATTGTACTGTTCAATGGCGGCGTTGGTACGCGCAATCCGGGTATCGAGTTGCGGGGCAAAGTCGTCGGCCGCTTCGGTCAGTGCGTGATTTCGGCGAAAAGCCTGATCGGCCCACCATCGCGGCAGGCGTTGGCGAATGGCGGCAGGCCAGAGCGGATCAAGGGTATCCGCCAGATGCCCGAGCGCACCGCCGCCGCCGAGCCCGCCGCCCTCGAAGGTCACCCCGTAGACACCGAAGTAAGTGTCCCAACGCCCTGCTTCATCAAGGCCGATGGGTTGTTTATAGGTTTTTTGACGAGTGCCGCTCAGTCGCCAGTTTCGTGAATCCGTGCTGCGTTCAACCTGAAAGATGCGTCCCTGGCGAACGATAAAGTCGCCGTCGGCGTGACGGTAGATATTGCGGTAAATGCCATGGGTGGCTGGTTGCAGGCCTGTCAGGGAGATCGGCTTTTCGTAATCGTAACCGGCGAAGCGCTGGAAACCGTGCTGCGCTTGACGTTTTGTGCGCCCTTGCAACGCTCCCGTGCTTTTGCCCATTGCTGCCGTTTGACGAAGCCGTGTCAGTGAGCGAGCACCCTTGGCTGAACCGGAGCCTGCGGCAACGCCTGGAAGAATGTCCATGGCGGCATCGATCAATGACAGCAGTACCGATTCAATCTCCGCCAACCCATCGCCGACTTCACCGCGCAATAGTGCCGCGACTGCCCGGTTGGCACTGGTCCAGGCATCGTATAAAGCGATGGCCGTGCCGACAAAGGGCACCACGCCCAACGCCATCTTCATGTAATTGAACGCCCTCGGACCACTGAGCGCGTAGCGCTCCAGGTACAAGGCATCGTTGGAACGGGAGGTTCCGCGATGCGCTTCGATCAGGCGTCCCATATGGGCATTGAGCAGGTGCTCCGCCAGTGACGTTGTTTTCGGCCAGGGCAGCCCCACCCCGATCATGGCGTCGAAATGTTTGAGCACGGCCTGATCGATGCGACTGGTATGGGCCTGCACATTACCCTGCAAGGCCCGGCCCGCCAGGTAACTGACCATTTCGCTACGCAGACACAGGTTGAACAACGCCTTGCGCGCCGATTCCAGGGTGGTGTAGCTCCGCAGGAACTGGCCGTCGGGACTGTCGGGCAGATAGAGCAACGTCATCCCGCTGATTTGCTCTTCAATGAAGGTCACCCCGGACAACGTGGTGGGGCCTTGATTGTGGGTGTCTTTTCCGCCGGCACTCAGGTAGGCCGGCAGAATCGCGATGCGCTTGCGATCAGCGCGCCAGGCTTCCTGGGTGTTGGCGTCGATGGCGATGAGCAACACCTGCAATTCGTCGTGGCTGATTTGTTTCTGCAGTCGCGCGGATTCCCCCTGCAACTTGAGCATCAAGCGCCAGGGCTCGATCAGGCATTCGCGCAGGTGTTCCCTCGCGAAGGCAGATTCGGTTGCCGAGCCGGTGAATGCGTCGCGGATCAACTGTTCATAGGCTTTGGGCAGGTCAAGCTCGGGCAGGGTCTTGCGCAGGTAGCGCAGTGTGATGCCGTTGGCAAGCGCCTGACGCTCGGCAGTGTCTGCTGCGGTGACTTCGACGCGCATGGCGCCCAGTCGCAGTGACAGGGGCTCGAGCTGCATCGACGGGGTGTTGTCGATATTGGTTTGGGCCAGTTCTTCGAGTGACATCTTGCTGCGTGCCTTGCTGGGTACCGCGACGAGTTTCTGCGGGGTTCCCGGGGCGGCACCGTCGGTCAGTTGCTTTTGCAGAGTGACGGAATCCGGCAGGTCAAGTTGCACGTCAAAATGACCCTGGATCGAAAAGTCCTTTCGCAGGCGGGCCTGTAAGTGTTGCCGGGTGAAGTCATCGCGAGGCGTCAGGGCGAGTTCCAGCTGTGTGTGGCTGCGACGCATCGCCACAATGTACGACTCGATCAGGGCCTTGAGTTCAACGCGGTCGGCCACAGACAATTGGGTGAGCCATTCGGGCTTGCGGGTGTACAGCGTGGCACTGCGGTTTTGCTCCAACAGGTGCGAGAACGCCAGGCTTCTGGCTGCATGCCCCGGGACCTGTAAACCGGCGAGGGCGTGCTTGCGCAGTGCTTCCAGTTGATTGTTCGTATCGGTCTGGCGCTGACGTATTTCCCCTGCCTTCTCTTCAAAGTCGGTGGTCTGTTTGTTGAGACTATAGAGCAGGGGGTCGGTACTTATTTTTTTTAGCTGCAAGGCCAGAACGTTGTCCCGGTCCTGGATCTTGAACATCTGTCGCTCCAGCTCTGTGCGGTTGGCGAACCGTTGCAAGCCGCCGCCAGCGCCGGGCCAGTACAGCAAAAGGCTGTGGGGCGATGCGGCGTCGAGCAGCGCCCGGGTGATGACGAAAGGGCCGTTGAGCGCCTGGGTCGTGACTTTGCCGGTATGCTCGGTCATTGACAGTGTCAGGCTGGCAGCGGTGATAGTGGCATCACGATCGGCCGCATGCGGTGTGTCCAATACTGCTTTAAGCAAGCTGAATTCGTCGCTGCTGATCTGTTTCAGGGCCAATTGGAGCTGGGCCTCGGCGCGCAGACCATCCATGTGCGCCAGATACAGCGCGCTGAACTCACGGTTGATAGTCGTAAAGTCGAAGGTACGCGACCTGTAAAGCAGGGCGGTTGCGGCCTTGTCGGCGACTTGCTCTGCCGTCTCCAGCGCCTTCAGTGCCGCCTTGAATGGCTGTTGACGGTCGCTTTCGAATTCATCCCCCAATAGCGTTTCGAGTGCATCGCGCTGCCTGTTCAGCGAGACCTGCCGCTGCGACCACGGAATATCGGCATACAGGCTGCCGAACGGCGGTGGTTCGTCTTCATCGACAATGCTTTCGATTGATATCGGGTTATCAAGACCGGGTGGCACGGCGAAAAAGGTTGCGCTCGAGTGCGGTGGGTTTGAAAGCAGAGCGCTGATGCCCGCCTTCAGCGGTTGAGTGTTGGCCGTGTATTCAAAGCGGATTTTATCGTCGGGCAGGCCTTGGGGGATGAGAGATTGTCGCGACAGCCAGTCTTCCATGTCGCTGCGCTGAGTGAAGACCTGAATGGGAACAGGCCGGCAAGGTAGATACAGCAACTGCATGGTGGGTTGCCGATCACCCACGCTGATGACCCAGGCGGCGGGGAGTTTCAGGGTACCGCTGTCGCTCAACACCAGGGTCAACTGCTCTGTCTGGATAGGCTGATTGTCCAGGATCAGGCCCGAGGCGGGAGGGTCCATGATCAACAACAGCGGCTTCAACTGCTCGGCGCTGAGGGTTCTGCGAGCGAACGCCACTTGTGCGGCGGCCTCAAAATGACTGCGGTACAACTGACCCGCCCGCTCGCGCCGCGCCACCGGCGTACCGGGTGCTCGGGCGTCCCAATAGGCATTCCAGCGTTCGTTGAGCGATGGTTCAGTGCGGTGGCTTCTCAACGGTGCGGCGGCGAACAACGCTTGCAAACCCTGGCTGCTGTCGCGCCAGCGCGCCGAGGCACTCAGCAACAGGCTTTCATCGGAGTTATCTTTCAGGGGCGGATGGGCCGGTATCACGACCGGCGGGGAGACGGGCAGGGGGCTGAACGCACTTTCATTCATGGCAACGTGTCTCTGTGCAGGGGAGCGGTGTATCCGCTCTTGAAGAGCGCCATTAAAAGAAATCCGCAACCGTCCATGGCACTACATAGTTATCGCGTCGACCATTGGGCGATATTCATGAAACTGTCACGCAACTGTGGCAGCGCGCTTGAACAAACTTCATCAGACTCGCGCTCTACTGGAGTTCTGCGTTTCGGTGTTTTTCATGCGTGTTTTCTTTTTCCTGGCCGCGCTGTTGTTCGGCCTGCCGTCCTTGGCGGCGTCTCGTTGCGATATCAATGTTCCGACCGAGCGGGTCGATCTGGCACAGGTGAGCCTGGCGTACCAGAGTATCGGCCGTGCGTCGGACCCTGCGTTGTTGCTGGTGATGGGCCTTGGCGGGCAGTTGATTCACTGGCCGGATGAGGTGGTGGTCGCGCTGTGTCAGCAGGGTTTTCGGGTCATTCGCTATGACAATCGCGATGTCGGTCTCTCGACCTGGCGGCAAACGCCCGTCGACGCGAACCTGACCTTCGAAGTGCTGCGCTACAAACTGGGTTTGCCGGTGTCGGCGCCATACACCCTGACCGATATGGCTGACGATGCTTTTGGCTTGATGGATGCGTTGCACGTCGAGCAATTCCACGTGTTGGGCGCGAGCATGGGCGGGATGATTGCCCAGCACATGGCAGCGATGGCGCCTCAACGGGTCGAGAGCCTGACCCTGATCATGACCAGTTCCGGGGCCGAAGGCTTGCCGGCGCCGAGTGCGGCGTTGGTGCAACTGTTGTCGCGTCGTGGGGCGCCCAATCGCGAAGTGGCGCTGGAGCAGCAAGCCGATTTGCTGGCGGCGCTAGGCAGCCCGACGGTGAGTGATGATCGGCAAGCGCTACTGCATCAGGCGGCGCAGTCCTATGACCGGGCGTTCAACCCCGAAGGCGTGAAGCGCCAGATCATGGCGATTCTCGCCGAGCGCAGTCGTGTCGCGCTGCTCAATCAACTGCGCGTTCCGACGCTGGTGGTTCACGGCACTGCTGATCCGTTGCTGCCGGTCATGCACGGTGTGCACCTGGCGGCGCATATCCGCGGCAGTCAGCTGAAGTTGATTCCTGGTTTGGCCCATCGTTTCCAGGAGGCGTTCAAGGCGCCGTTGCTGGCGGCGGTGTTGCCGTACTTGCAGGCCCACCGCGAAGACACCTCGCATTGGGCGCAGATTGATCCGGTGGCAACCCCGAATCTCCTGTAATCCCCAATCCAGATGTGGGAGCGGGCTTGCTCGCGAAAGCGGTGTATCAGTCAAGCAGATGGCGACTGACACGATGCCTTCGCGAGCAAGCCCGCTCCCACAAGGGATTAGTGGAACGGCTGCCACCTCGGTCTCGTCGGGTGTATCGTTCGAACTTTCCGGCGCGTTCCAGTCTGCGAGGTGTGTGATGAGTGCCCCCCTGAAAATCGATTTCGTCAGCGACGTGTCCTGCCCCTGGTGCGTCGTCGGCCTTTACGGCCTGACCCGAGCCCTGGATTTGCTGGGCGACGAGGTGCAGGCCGAGATCCGTTTCCAGCCGTTCGAACTGAACCCGAAGATGGGCCCGGAAGGGCAGAACATCACCGAACACATCACCGAGAAGTACGGCTCGACGCCCGAGCAATCCCAGAAGAATCGCGAGATGATCCGCGCGCGTGGCGCCGAGGTCGGGTTTGCGTTTCGCACGGACGTTAACAGTCGCATCTACAACACCTTCGACGCCCACCGCTTGCTGTTCTGGGCGGGACTGGAGGGGTTGCAGTTCAATCTGAAAGAGGCGCTGTTCAAGTTGTATTTCACCGAGGGCGGCAATCCGTCCGACCATGGGCAATTGGCGCAGATCGCTCAAAGCGTTGGCCTGGATCGGCAGCGGGCCGAGGCGATACTGGCGTCGGATGAATTCGCCAAAGAAGTTCGCGAGGAAGAGCAGCTGTGGCTATCGCGCGGGGTGAGTTCGGTGCCGACCGTTGTTTTCAACGGGCAGTACGCCGTCACTGGCGGTCAGCCAGTGGAGACGTTTGTCGGGGCGATTCGGCAGATCATGAGTGAAGCGAAGGGCGGGACGGTCAGCTGATTCCCACAAAACTTGTAGCAGTTGCCGAGCCTGCGAGGCTGCGCTCGGCTGCGAAGCAGTCGCAAAACTTGCCACCGTGTTCTTTCAGGAAAACGGCATTGATCGGATTACGACTGCTACGCAGCCGAACGCAGCCTCGCAGGCTCGGCAGCTGCTACAGGCGGGTTTCGGGCAGGATCAAAAATCTCAGCCGTGAAGGCGCACCCAAACGCTGACCAGCACCGTCGCCGCCATCAACCAAGCCACCGCCGCTACAGCGAGCGAAGCCTCCAGCCGCATCCGGTCCACCATCACATACAACGTCGCCAGGTAGATGAAGTAAGGAATGATCGACCACATCCCAAACACGATGGTGGTCTTCAAATCCTCCAGCGAACGGCCCTTGCCGACGATGTAATGAGCAATCAACGCAAAGGTCGGAAACAGCGGCACCAATCCGGCGATGTAATAGTTTTTGGTCTTGGCCAGCGCGGCGAGGATCACCACCACGGCCGCGCCCAGCGTTGCTTTGAGAATCAGGTCCATCAGTGGCTCAGCCCGTACTTCTTCACTTTGTCGAACAGCGTGGTCTTGGCCATGCCCAGTTCCAGGCTGGCCTGGGTCAGGTTGCCGCCGCTGCGCTGCAGGGCGTCGCTCAGCAGGTTGCGTTCAAACGCTTCTACCGCTTCGGCGAAGGCCAGGCCCTGATTGCTGCCGCTGGCGCCGGATTTCTTGAAGGCCGGCAGGCCGAGGGCAAAACGCTCGGCGACGTTGCGCAATTCACGCACGTTGCCCGGCCAGTCGTGGCTCATCAGGTTCGACAGGGTCTGATTGTCCAGATCCGGCACAGCACGGTCGAAACGCAGGGACGATTGCTGCAGGAAGTGCTCGAACAATTGCAGGATGTCTTCGCGTCGTTCGCGCAGCGGTGGCAATTCGAGGGTCACCACGTTCAGGCGGTAATACAGGTCGCTGCGAAACTCACCAGCCTTGCTCGACTCATCCAGATCGGACTTGGTCGCCGCGATCACCCGGCAATCCACCGCCACACTCTGGTTCGAGCCGAGGCGTTCCAGGGTGCGCTCCTGCAATACCCGCAGCAGTTTGATTTGCAGCGGCAGCGGCATGCTTTCCACTTCGTCGAGAAACAGCGTGCCGCCGTCGGCGTGTTCGATCTTGCCGATTCGTCGTTTCCCGGCACCAGTGAAGGCGTTGGCTTCATGGCCGAAGATTTCGCTTTCGAACAGGTTTTCCGGCAATCCACCGCAGTTCAGCGCGACGAACTGCTTGGTGTGCCGCCGACTGAAGTCGTGCAGGCAACGCGCAACCAGCTCTTTACCGGTGCCGGTCTCGCCTTCGATCAGCACGTTGGCCGACGTATCGGCGACGTTGGCGATCAATTCCCGCAGGTTCTGCATGGCTGGCGAGCGGCCGATGATTCGGCCTTCGAGGGAATCCCGTTCCGCCAGTTGCCGACGCAACGAAGAGACTTCCCGCGCGAGGCTGCGTTGCTCCAGCGCACGGCGCGCCACATCGACCAGACGTTCGGGGGAGAAAGGTTTCTCCATGAAGTCATAGGCGCCTTTCTGCATCGCACCGACAGCCATGGAAATGTCGCCGTGACCGGTAATCAGCACCACCGGCAGACTGCGATCGCGGGCCTTGAGTCGGGTCAGCAATTCCAGACCGTCGATGCCCGGCAGGCGGATGTCGCTGATGACGATCCCGGCAAAGTTATCGCCGACCCGCTCCAGCGCTTCTTCGGCGCTGCCCACGCCCACGCAGGGAATGTCTTCCAGTGTCAGCGCCTGTTGGCAGCCGAGCAGCACATGGGGGTCGTCTTCGACGATCAGCACACTAAGGTCGTTGTTCATATTGGCTCGGCGTGAGTGGGGCTTACCAACGGTAAACTGAGGACGAAGGTGGTACCACCGCTGGCCGGGTGCTCGACACCCAAGTGCCCGCCGGTGGCGGCGGCCAGGCTGGCAGAAAGGGTCAGGCCGAGGCCCAGGCCCTGTTCGCCGGGTTTGGTGGTGAAGAACGGTTCGAACAAATGCTTGCGCGCTTCGGCGTCGATGCCGTGGCCGTTGTCGCGTACACGAAGGCGATATTTGCCATCGAACTCTTCGCCTTCGAGCCACAGTTCTGGCAGCGGCTGTGCCTGCATGGCGTCTAGGGCGTTGCCGATCAGGTTGACCAGAATCTGCTCCAGACGGGTCTGGTCGATCTGTACCTGCAGATCGGCGAAGTCTCGGTGCAGTTGCAGATGCGCGCTTTCCACGCGACCACCGAGCAGCTGCAAGGCTGCATCCACCGCTTTGCCGAGGCTGGCCTGACCTTTGTCGTCACCGCGGCGAGCGAACGAACGCAGGCTGGCGGTGATCCGGCCCATGCGGTCGATCAATTCGTTGATGGTCTTGAGGTTGGTGCAGGCAACGTCCAGTTGACCGCGTTCCAGAAAACGCACGGTGTTGCCGGACAAGGTCCGCAGCGCCGCCAGTGGCTGGTTCAATTCGTGGGCGATGCTGGTGGACATCTGGCCGATGGCCGCGAGTTTACCGGCCTGCACCAGTTCATCCTGGGCGCGGCGTAGCGTCTCTTCGGCCAGACGCCGTTCGCGGATCTGGCCCTTGAGCCGTTCGTTGCTGGCGCGCAGATCAGTGGTGCGTTCGGTAATCCGACGCTCCAGTTGATTGTTGGCTTCCTGCAAGGCTTCCCGGGCGGCGAGGCGCGTGGCAATGACCTTGCGCCGCTCGTTCCAGGCGATCAGCAGGAACGCCACCAGGGCAAACGCCACCGCCACCAGAATCCCCTGATTGATCGCTTCGCGACGCAAATCCTGCAGGGGGGTGAGCAGGGTGAAATTCCACGGGGTATCGCTCAATGGCCGGGTTTGCGAGAGGTAGCTGATGTCCTCTTCATCTGATTCCACTTCGCTGTTGGCGGGGAAGGTGAGTTTTTCCTCGCCTTCGGCCAGTCGTTCACGGGCCAGCGGTTGAAGTTCGTTCAGTGGGAACCAGTAGTACTGAAGGCTGCGGGCCAGTTTTTCCTTGGTCTCGTCGCTCAGCGGCACAACCGATTTCAGGCGCCGTGCCGGATCGCTGGAAAGAATGATGATGCCGTTCTCGTCGCTGACGAAAGCTTCCAGCCGTGCGCGCTGCCAGCGTTCTTCCATGGCTTCGAGGCGGACCTTGACCACTGCGACGCCAATAATCTTGCCGTGTTCTTCCAGGCCATGCGCCAGGTAATAACCGGGCTCGCCGTTGGTGCTGCCGATGCCATAGAAGCGCCCCGGCTGGCCGCGCACGGCATTCTGGAAATAGGCACGGAAGGACAGGTCTTCGCCCAGGTAACTGTCGACATCGCGCCAGTTACTGGTGGCCATGACACGGCCGGTGGTATCCATCACATAGATAGCCCGACTGCGGCTGCGCCGGTTCAGGCCTTCGAGGTATTCATTGACCGTCTGCCGGTGTTCCGGTGACGGGTCGGCCAACAGCTTCGAAACGCTGGATTCGAGTTCCAGCAGGCTGGGCAGGTAGGTGTACTTGCTGATCTCGCTCTCGACGGCGCGGGCGTGCAGTTCCAGCTGACGCTGGCCGTTCTCGCTGAGGCTGCGGATCCCGTAGTGTTCACTGACCCAGAAGCCGAGGTAACCCAATCCGATCATCAGGGCGATGACCAGCGGCGGCAGGAACAGATGGCGAATCAGACGGGGTTTCACGGCGAGTGATGGCGGCGCGGCGCGATAGAGAGTGGGGTCGCATTTCATCACAGATGCCTTGGGTCAACCACAACTACAAGCCCCGAAGATCCCGTGTAGGAGCTGCCGCAGGCTGCGATCTTTTGATCTGCTCAGCAGGCAACTTGTTGCCTGAGCTGGCGCCAACATCAAAAGATCGCTGCCTGCGGCAGCTCCTACAGGGGCGGCCGTGTAGGTTTTAGTGCTGCAGAATCTTGGCGAGGAAATGCTGCGTTCGCTCGGCGCGAGCGTTGATGTCGCCGAAGAACTCCTCTTTCTTGCAGTCTTCGATGATCTTGCCCTGGTCCATGAAAATCACCCGGTCCGCCACTTTGCGGGCGAAGCCCATTTCGTGGGTCACGCACATCATGGTCATGCCTTCGTGGGCCAGTTGCACCATCACGTCGAGTACTTCGTTGACCATTTCAGGGTCCAGCGCCGAGGTCGGTTCGTCGAACAGCATGACGATCGGGTCCATCGCCAGCGCTCGGGCAATCGCCACGCGCTGTTGCTGACCACCGGAGAGCTGGCCCGGATGCTTATGCGCATGGGCAGACAGCCCGACGCGCTCAAGCAGTTGCAGGCCTTTCTTGGTGGCTTCTTCCTTGCTGCGGCCCAACACCTTGATCTGCGCGATGGTCAGGTTTTCGGTGATGGTCAGGTGCGGGAACAGTTCGAAATGCTGGAACACCATGCCAACGCGCGAACGCAGTTTCGGCAGGTTGGTCTTCGGGTCGGCGATGGACGTGCCATCGACCACCACGTCGCCTTTCTGGAACGGTTCCAGGGCATTGACGCATTTGATCAGGGTGGATTTGCCGGAACCGGACGGCCCGCACACCACAATCACTTCGCCTTTTTTGACCTCGGTGCTGCAGTCAGTCAGTACCTGGAAGTCGCCATACCACTTGTTGACATTCTTGATAGAGATCATACGGCAAACCTTTTTTGCAGACGCTTGACCAGCAGCGAGGCGGCAAAGCTGATTGTGAAGTACGTGAGACCTGCAAAGATCAGGAACTCGTTGGAGCGACCGATGATGTCGCCACTGGCACGCGAGGCATTGAGGAAGTCCACCAGACCGACCGCGTAGACCAGCGAGGTGTCCTGAAACAGGATGATGCTCTGTTGCAGCAGCAGCGGGGTCATCTTGCGGAATGCTTGCGGCAGGATGATCAACCGCATCATCTGACCATACGTCATGCCCAAGGCTTGGGCTGCACCCATCTGACCCTTGGAAATCGACTGGACGCCGGCCCGGACGATTTCGCAGAAGTACGCCGCTTCGAACATCATGAACGCCACGATGCACGAGGCAAACGCGCCGATCGGGGTGTCTTCGCCGGTGATCCAGCGCAGTACGAACGGCACCGCCAGGTAGAACCAGGTGATGACCAGCAGCAGCGGAATCGAGCGGAAGTAGTTAACGTAGGCGCCGGCAATGTTCGACAGCAGTTTGCTGTGGGACAGGCGCATCAGCGCCAGGATCGTGCCGAGGATGATCCCGCCGGACACGCCCAGTGCCATCAGTTGCAGGGTCATGACCATGCCGTTCCACAAACCCGGCAGGGACGGGATGATGCCCGAGAAGTCGAATTCCATCATTTACCCCCTACGGAGATCAGGCCCGGTACGGCCACTTTCTTCTCGACCATGCGCATCAGCAGCATCAGGCCCATGTTCAGCGTGAAGTAGATCAGCGTTGCCAGGGTGAAGGCTTCGAACAGGTTGGCGGAAAACTCGGCGGTCTGTTTGGTCTGCGCGAGCAACTCCATCAGGCCGATCAGCGACGCGACGGAAGAGTTCTTGAACACGTTCAGGAATTCCGAGGTGAGCGGCGGAATGATGATCCGATAGGCTTGGGGCAGTAGCACGTTCCAGTAGATTTGTGGCAGCTTGAAGCCCATGGCGCGAGCGGCGGATTCCTGACCACGCGGTAGCGCCTGGATGCCGGTACGCACTTGTTCGCAAACGCGAGCGGCGGTAAACAAGCCCAGGCACACGACAACGCTCAGGTACGCCGAGGTGGTCGGATTGAGATCCTGCTTGTACCAATCTTGCAGGTTCTGAGGCAGCAGGTCGGGCACCAGGAAGTACCAGATGAACAGTTGAACCAGCAGCGGCACGTTACGGAAGAGTTCGACGTAACAGGTCGCGATGCCCGATACGATGCGGTTCGGCACGGTGCGCATGACGCCCAGAATCGAGCCCAGTAGCAGGGCAATGATCCAGGCCACGACGGCGATGGCGATGGTCCAGCCCAAACCGGCGACGTACCAGTCGAGATATGTCTCGCTGCCCACGCCGGTGGACTTGAAGAACACGCCCCAGTCCCAGTTGTAATTCATTAGGGTCTCCCCTCAGATCGATCGATGTACAAGTGCCCGCCTGGGGAAGCTCCGTTCCCGCCCGACCTAGGTGGCCTGTTTGGTCAGTTCTGTCAGCTCAACTCCGGCCCCGGAAGTCCATCTCCTGCGTTGCTGTTCCTCGCCATAGCGGGCTATGACTCGTCACAGCGCCTTGGATATGAACTTCCGGCACCGAATTTGAGCTAACGAACTGACCGTACAGGCCACTACGGTCAGGCACACACGAGCGGCTCGACAGCCACCGGTTCGAGTGTTTCCAGAAATGCCAGCAGGGAGTGACTATCCCCTGAAAGGGCAGAGCCCTGTCAGGAGATAAGGTTAGTTAGAATTCAGGACTTTTTTTCTACAGGCTTGTCGTCAGCCGCTTTATCGGTCGGATTGGCGATCAGGGCCTTGAGCTCGTTGCTCATCGGGAAGCTCAGGTTCAGGCCTTTTGGCGGAATTGGCTGCATGAACCATTTTTCGTAGATCTTGTTGATCTCGCCGGACTTGTAAGTCGCGACGATCGCGTCGTCGACAACCTTCTTGAACGGCTCGTCGCCCTTGCGGACCATGCAACCGTAGATTTCGTAGGACTGTGGAGTGCCGGTCACGGCCCAGTCATCCGCCTTCTTGGCTTTGGCGGCTTCACCGGCCAGCAAGGCGTCGTCCATCATGAACGCAACGGCACGGCCCGATTCCAGCATCTGGAAGGACTCGCCGTGGTCTTTGGCGGAGATGACGTTCATGCCCATTTGCTTGTCGGCGTTCATCGACTTGAGGATGCGCTCGGACGTGGTGCCGGCGGTGGTCACGACGTTCTTGCCTTTGAGGTCGTCGAAATCCTTGTACGCGGAATCTTTCTTGGACAGCAGGCGGGTACCGATTTCGAAGATGCCGACGGAGAAGTCAACTTGCTGCTGACGCTCGACATTGTTGGTGGTGGAGCCGCACTCGACGTCCACGGTGCCGTTCTGCACCAGCGGGATACGGGTTTGCGAGGTGACCAGGTTGTATTTGACCTGAAGGTTCGGCAGGTCGAGGTCTTTCTTGATGGCTTCGACGATTTTCAGCTGGATATCGTGGGAGTAGCCCATCGGTTTGCCGGAAGCGTCCGCGATGTAGGAAAACGGAATGGAAGCGTCACGATGCCCGAGGGTGATGACGCCGGACTCTTTGATCTTCTTCAAGGTGCCGGTGAGTTCGGCGGCGAAAACTGGAGTGCTGATCAGAGCGGCAGCAATGGCTGCGCCCAGGAGATGGGGAACGATGCGCATCAAATTTTCCTCGACATTGTTTTTATATGGAGCCAGTTCATCGGCCCTTTTTGTGCTTTGAATGCTTGCCGGCTCCTGAAGGGTTGGCTCAGCGGACATTCGTCCAAGAGTGTAGAGCATGACTCGTGCCAGGCCAGGCTGAATAGATCAACTTATTGATTTATAAGGTTATTAAATATTTATGGCGAGAGTTTTGATGCAGGGGGATCCGGTTAACCGAATCGACTGACAGGTCGCGTTCGGAAAACCGAATGGTGTTCGGGGCCGCTAACGTCCTTTCGGCCAGATAATAGAAGAGCCAGTGATCATGCCATTCATATGACAATCAGCCTCCCTGGCTTAGCGGCGTTTCATGCAGGTAAATCCACTGGGCGTTGTGGTGATGCATGCCAATGATCGCCACCGAAACCCGTGAGCTTTCGCGCTGGTTGAGGCGATGGGTTTCCTTGTAGCGAATCGCCACGCTGTTGCCTTCCTGCCATATCGTCTGCAGGTCGCTGATGACGATCTCGAGACCCGGCTTGGCGCCGACCGCACCCTTGAACATCTGTTCGACCATCGCCCGGCTGACGATGGCAGCCGAAGTGGTGACCATGGTGAAGTGCTCGGCGAATGCCGACATCAGCGGCTCGAAAGCGCTCTGCCCCTTACCGTTTGCGTCGGTGAACAGGGTGTGGATCAACTCGTGCACGTGATGAATGCTGTGTTGCGCCTGTTCAACTATTTTGTTGTGCATGACAGTCCTTTTGAGTGTTCAACTGACTCAGTTGAAAGAGTGGAAACAAGCCTGCCAGTGCGGCGATGGCGAAGGTGCCGTGGTAGGCCTGGGTGGTATCGAAATGCTTCAAGAGCAGGTTGAAAACCATCAGGAAGAGGGCAGCGCCGATGCTGAATGACATCTGTCGGTTGATGTTCCAGATGACACTGGCTTTGTGGGTGTCACTGCCCTCAAAGTCCATCAATGACGTGGTTTGGGCTGTATTGGCTCCGATGCCGCCGCCGATCCCCATCAAGCTGTAGGCGAGGACAATCACCCAAAGGTCCGAGGGATTGCTCACCAGTAACAGGGTGGCAATGCCGGCGCTGTGCAACAGCATGCCGAGGGAAAACAACCGCTTCGCGCCCATTCGGTTATAGACCCGGCCACAGATCAGCATCGCGATGAACGCGCCGATGGCGTAGAGGATCATGAACATCCCTGTCAGTCGGGCACTGAAGTGCAGGGTGTTTTGCAGGAAGAAGATGCTCATCAAGTTGACCCCTGAGAACACACCAGGAATCGCGTAATAGATAAAGATGGAGGTGCTGAGTTTTTTGCTTTTGAGCAGGCTCAGTTCAATGATCGGGTTTTTGCAGGTGCGGTAGTGCAGCCCGTACAGCACGACGAAAGCAACGCCGGCCATGACGAAGAGGGCGGCCACCCATGCCGGAGCTTCGCCGCCATACAACGACATTCCCATCAGCAGGCTGCCGAGTGCCGCGCTTACCAGCAGCAAGCCCTTGATGTCGGGTCGGGGCAAACTCGTCGGCCGCGCTTCGTTGATCCAGAACCAGGACAGCAGCGCCGCGATCAGCGAGAACGGGATGTTGCTGTAGAACACCCAGCGCCAAGAGCTGCTGTCGACGATGACGCCGCCGATGGTCGGTGAAATGGCGGGCGCTATCAGGGCAACGGCCATGACCAATGTGGATATTTTCGCCCGCTGCTTACCCGTGAACAGGTTGAACGTCAACGCCTGACCGACAGGAATCAACAGGCCGCCGCCAATCCCCTGGACAAAACGCCAGATCACCAGCTCATTGAAACTGTTGGCCAGCCCACACATCCACACGGAACCTGTGAACACGATCATCGAGGCGGTGAGAATTTCCCGGCTACCAAAACGACCGGCCAGCCAGGTGCTGACCGGGATGATCAGAGTCAGCCCCAGAATATAAGCGTTAGCCACCCAGGCAACGTCTGAAGTACTAACGTGCAGCGCCGCCGATATACTCGGTAATGCGACCGCCGACATAAAGATGTTAATGCAGTCTATAAAAAAGCCGATCAGAAATATCAGTGCAACTTTGTAGCGATAGGTCATGTTGTTTCCCTTTGCCGCAAAGCATAGGGGCGGTGGACTTGAACTGTCGATACGACTATCCTTGAAACAATGTTTGACGGGATTTAACAGTGAGCCATATTGCTATGCACACTCATCTTAATCGGGTCCAGACATTCCTGGCCGTGGTCGATTTTGGTTCTTACACCAAGGCTGCCAATTACCTGAGCATCAGCAAAGCCATGGCCAGCCTGCATGTCAAGGCGCTGGAGGACGTGCTGTCAGCGACGTTGTTGATTCGAAATACCCGAAATATATCCCTCACCGAAATCGGTCAGGACTTTTATGAAGAGTTCAAAGGTATTGTCGCGGACATCGATAACGCCTTCGATAATGTATTAAAAGGGCATAATCGGGTGTCCGGCAAGTTGCGCTTCAGTTCCACCAGTGAATACGGCGAGGCCTATATTCTTCCGTTGATACCGCAATTTATAGAGCGTTATCCGGAAATAAAACTCTGTTATAACTTCAACTCGTCACTCAATGATCTGGTGGCGGAAAAGTTAGACCTGGTTATCCATTTAGGTAACTTGGCGGACTCTGCTTTCAAGAGCCGTAAACTGGCGGATTATGAAATTGTCCTGGTGGCTACCGAGACGTTTCTTGCACGTCACCCGGTGCAGAATCCTCAGGACCTGAATTCGGTGCCGTGGATCGCCAACAGCAACCTGCAGGCACCGACCCAGTGGTCGTTGCGCCATCCGCAATTGGGGGCTGTCGAGATCAACGGGATCAATCAGTTTGAATCCAATTCTTCCACGGCCATCCGCTCCATGACGTTGTCGTCGCTAGGCGTCTCAGTGCTGCCCGCCTGGGTGGTCAAGGACGACATCGCCAGCGAGCGGCTGATCCGGCTGTTGCCCGACTATTCGCTGCCCTCGCAGTCCGTCAACGTGGTGTTTCCCAACAGCCCGCATTTGCCCCACAAATCGAGGGCCTTCATCGATTTCCTGTTGCTGCATCTGGCGCAGTAAGCACCTACAAAAAAGCCCCTGAATCTTGAGATTCAGGGGCTTTGCTTTAACCGGATTGCCGATCAGGCCGCTTCGATCTTGCTGCGGTTCTGCTCGACCTTGCTCAGATAATCCTTGAGCTTTTCCTGTTCCGCCGGGGTGGTGAACAGCCCCAGCTTGCTGCGGCGCCACAGTATGTCATGCGCGGTGGTTGCCCATTCTTCGCTGCACAGGTAATCGACTTCACGGGTGTAGAGCCCGCCGCCGATGTGTTCGCCCATATCGCCGAGATTCTGCACGCCTTCCAGCATGCGCCAGGTGCGGCTGCCGTAGGTGGTGGCCCAGCGGCGGGCGATTTCGGTCGGCACCCAGTCGAACTTGTCACGGATCAAGGCGCACAAGGCTTGCGGGGTGGTCATGTCTTCACCGCCCGGCAGGGTAGCGCTGGCGGTCCAGCTCGGCTTGATGTCCTTGAAGTACGGAGCCAGTTGCGCCAGCGCCGACTCGGCCAGCTTGCGGTAGGTGGTCAGCTTGCCGCCGAACACCGACAACAGCGGCGCTTCTTCGCCGGTGCCCGACAGCGCCAAGGTGTAGTCGCGGGTAACGGCCGACGGGTTGTCGGATTCGTCGTTGCACAGTGGGCGAACACCGGAATAGCTGTGCAGGATATCGTCGCGGCTGATGCGTTTCTTGAAATGGGAGTTGACCACTTTCAACAGGTAATCGGTTTCGCCTTCGGTGATCGCAACTGCAGCCGGATCGCCGGTGTACTCGCGGTCGGTGGTGCCGATCAGGGTGAAGTGGTTCAGGTACGGAATGGTGAACACGATGCGCTGATCTTCGTTTTGCAGAATGTGCGCGTGTTCGCCTTCGTACAGCTTCGGCACGATCAGATGGCTGCCCTGAATCAGGCGGATGCCGTACGGCGATTCCATCTTCAGGTCGTCACGAATGAACTTGGCGACCCAAGGGCCGGCGGCGTTTACCAGTGCCTTGGCGCGGATCGAAAACAGACTGCCATCGGCGCGTTCCAGATGCAGGTGCCACATTCCCTTGGTGCGACGAGCGCTGACGCAACGGGTCTGGGTGTGAACGTGGGCGCCTTTTTCGCGGGCGGCCATGGCGTTCAGTACCACCAGACGAGCATCGTCGACCCAGCAATCGGAGTATTCGAAGCCTTTGGTGATTTCGCTTTTCAGCGGGCTGTCCGGGCCGAACTTCAGGCTTTTCGAGCCTTCGAGTTTTTCCCGCTTGCCGAGGTGGTCATAAAGGAACAGGCCGGCACGGATCATCCAGGCCGGACGCAGGTGTGGGCGGTGCGGCAGCACGAAGCGCATCTGCTTGACGATGTGCGGGGCCTTGGCCAGCAGCACTTCGCGTTCGGCCAGGGCTTCGCGCACCAGACGGAATTCGTAATGTTCAAGGTAGCGCAGGCCACCGTGGATCAGCTTGCTGCTGGCTGAAGAGGTGTGGCTGGCCAGATCGTCCTTTTCGCAAAGAAACACCGAAAGACCGCGACCGGCGGCATCCGCTGCGATCCCCACGCCATTGATCCCGCCACCGATGACGGCGATATCGTAGATCTCAGCAAGAGGGGGCGTAGGCAAGGTAGAAGTGGGCATCGGCTAGCCTCGGGCTTTTATGAGTTTCGGTATTGGAATTCGAACATTAATGTTCATTTGCGAAAATGGTAGCCCATAAAGTCGCCCGCAGCCAGTTAACTTCGATTGAAAATACTGATCGAAGAGCCGTTAAAGGAAAATTTTCGAACATTTAAAGCAAAAAATCGCAGCCTTTGGCAGCTCCTACAGGGGCGAGTGAACCTGTAGGAGCTGCCGAAGGCTGCGATCTTTAGAGGCTGAAAGCCTTAAACGACTTCGAGTCGAATCTTGTGCTGACTCAGCAACTGCGCCAACGCCGGCACAGGTTGCTGATCGGTGACCAGGCAATCAATCAAGCTGATCGGCCCCAGACGAATCATGGCGTTGCGCCCGAATTTGCTGGAGTCAGCCGCGAGGATGACCTGTCGGGCATTGGCGATGATCGCCTGCGACACCCGAACTTCCTGATAGTCGAAGTCCAACAGACTGCCGTCTTCATCGATACCGCTGATGCCGACGAGGGCGAAATCAACCTTGAACTGGTTAATGAAGTCGACACTGGCCTGACCGACCACGCCACCGTCACGCCGCACGTTGCCGCCAGTCAGCAGGACATCGAAGTCGTCCTTGGCGCTGAGCATCGAGGCTACATGCAGGTTATTGGTGATGATCTTCAGGTGATTGTGATTGAGCAACGCCCGGGCGATGGATTCGGTGGTGGTACCGATATTGATGAACAGCGAGGCGTGATCCGGGATTTGAGCCGCAATGGCTTCACCGATACGCTGCTTTTCATCGCGCATCTGATCGGCACGCATGGCATAGGCGGTGTTTTCGACGCTGGAATCGTAGGCTGCGCCGCCGTGGTAGCGACGCAACAAATTAGCTTCCGCGAGCTGATTGATATCGCGGCGGATGGTTTGCGGTGTAACGACGAACAGCGTAGCCATTTCCTCGATGCTGACATAGCCGCGTTCGCGGACCAGTTCGAGGATTTGCTGCTGACGGGGAGGCAGATTCATGGGGCTTCCTTTGGGCTGCCGTGCAAAATTTGCCCATGATGACGCAGGAATCTGCTCCCTACCAGTTACATACAGATACGAGTACTCAGCTTGGCTTATTCAGCGCCTTCATGCGGTTCCCAGTCGCGGGTGCGGCTGACGGCTTTTTTCCAGCCAGCGTAGAGTTTTTCCTTCGCGGTTTCGTCCAGGGTCGGTTCGAATTCGCGTTCGATCACAGCCTTGCCGCGCAACTCATCCAGGCTGCCCCAGAAGCCACACGCCAGACCAGCCAGGTAAGCCGCACCGAGTGCGGTGGTTTCGCGCATTTGCGGACGTTCGACCTGAGTGCCGAGGATGTCGGCCTGGAACTGCATCAGGAAGTTGTTCGCGACGGCACCGCCGTCCACACGCAGGGATTTCAAGCGTTCGCCGGAGTCCTGTTGCATGGCGTCGAGAACGTCGCGGGTCTGGTAGGCAATCGACTCGAGGGCTGCACGAATAATGTGATCCACCCGTACGCCGCGAGTCAGGCCGAACAATGCGCCACGGGCATACGGGTCCCAGTACGGAGCGCCCAGACCGGTGAAGGCGGGTACCAGGTACACGCCGTTGCTGTCCTTGACCTTGTTGGCGAAGTATTCGGTGTCGTGGGCGTCGTTGATGATCTTCAGTTCGTCACGCAGCCACTGAACAGTAGAACCGCCGTTGAACACAGCACCTTCCAGCGCGTAAGCCACTTCGCCGCGCGGGCCGCAAGCGATGGTGGTCAACATGCCGTGCTTGGATTTCACAGCTTTGTCGCCGGTGTTCATCAGCAGGAAGCAGCCGGTGCCGTAGGTGTTTTTCGCCTGGCCGGGCTCGACGCACATCTGGCCGAACAGGGCCGCTTGCTGATCACCCGCGATACCGCCGATGGCGATGCCGCTTTTGGTGTGGCCGTAGATTTCGGACGAGGATTTAACTTCCGGCAGCATCTCGCGCGGAATATCCAGCACCTCCAGCATCTTCGCGTCCCACTCCAGTGTGTGGATGTTGAAGAGCATGGTGCGCGAGGCGTTGGTGTAATCGGTGACGTGCACTTTGCCGCCGGTAAATTTCCAGATCAGCCAGCTGTCGATGGTGCCGAACAAAAGTTCGCCTTTGCGCGCACGTTCGCGGCTGCCTTCGACGTTGTCGAGGATCCACTTGAGCTTGGTGCCGGAGAAGTACGGGTCGGTGACCAGACCGGTGGTTTCGCTGATGTATTGCTCGTGACCGTCGCGCTTGAGCTGCTGGCAGATCTCGGTGCTGCGGCGGCACTGCCAGACGATCGCGTTGTAGATCGGGCGGCCGGTGGTCTTGTCCCAGACCACGGTGGTTTCGCGCTGGTTGGTGATACCGATGGCGGCGACCTGATCGTGATGCAGGCCGGCTTGAGCCAAGGCCTCGACCATCACGGCGCTTTGGGTAGCGAAGATTTCCATCGGGTCGTGTTCGACCCAACCGGCTTGCGGGTAATGCTGTGCGAATTCGCGCTGGGCCGTGCAGACCACGTTCGCGTCGCGGTCGAAAATGATCGCGCGGGAGCTGGTCGTACCCTGATCGAGGGCAATGATGTAGTTTTTATTCTGAGTGTCGGTCATGTCGATTGCCTTGGACGAAAAAAGAGAGAGAGGTCCGGCGTGCGATCTTATGGGCAGGATCACACGCCAACGGTATCAAGAAGTTCTTGGTTTGCCGTCAATGGCCGGTGCTGCGTCCTTTGTAGCAGGTAGGGCGCTGGGCAGATGACGGGCAATCAGCCCGCGATAAGCTGCAGCACCGAGGCAGGCACCGACAATCGGTGCAAAAATCGGAATCAGGAAATACGGAATGTCGCGCCCGCCGGTGAAGGAAATTTCACCCCAGCCAGCGAAGAAAGTCATCAGTTTAGGACCGAAGTCGCGCGCCGGGTTCATCGCAAAACCGGTCAGCGGCCCCATCGAACTACCAATCACGGCAATCAGCAGGCCGATCAGCAGCGGAGCGAGCGGACCCTTTGGCAAGCCATTGTTGTCGTCGGTCAGGGACATGATCACGCCCATCAGGATGGCGGTGATGATCACTTCAACCAGGAAGGCTTGTGCCGTGGTCAAGGCCGGGTTGGGGAAGGTGGAGAACACTGACGCCAATTCGAGGCTGGCCTGAGTACCACGAACCATATGGTGAGTTTGTTCGTAATCGAAGAATAAATTGCTGTACAGCGTGTAAACCAACAACGCTCCACAGAAGGCACCAGCGATCTGGGCGAGAATATAAAAAGGCAGTTTGCGCTTTTCGAAGTCAGCGAAAATGCTCAGGGCAATGCTGACGGCGGGATTGAGATGAGCCCCGGAAACGCCGGCGGTCAGATAGATCGCCATGCTCACGCCGATCCCCCAGATGATGCTGATTTCCCAAAGGCCGAAGCTGGCACCCGCGACCTTGAGCGCGGCAACACAACCTGTACCAAAAAAGATCAGCAGTGCAGTACCCAAAAATTCGGCCATGCATTGGCTTGAGAGCGACGGTTGTTGTAAAGCAGTTGTCATTGAAAACCTCGTTTTTGTTGTTGTCTGGCGCTTTTTCCTAAGGGACAAAGCGCGATTTTCACCGAGACAGGATCCCCATCCTGTTCTCGGCCTACTGCTGGGTGCTGCGATAGGAACATTCGTACAGTATTCAGATTCGAAAAAATATAGACAAGAAACGCTGCTGTCAAAGGTCGAAAGTGAACCATCAGTCACAATCGAACTATTAGTCACATGAATGACCGCATCGTTCACGCGGCAGGCTGAAGGTGGACGAACGGCATAAGGCGCCGCCAAGCCTTTGAAATAGCGCCGCAATAGAGCCATTTGTCGATCAATGCCCTAGAATCCAGCGCAGTATTTTTCTTCTGCCGCCCAGTCTGGAGCTGTCATGACCCCCGCATTGGATTTGTTGAAAAAAGTTCGTGCCGAACATCGCGTGCACAGTTACGAACATGATCCGAAGGCAGCGTCCTACGGGCTGGAGGCCGCGGAGAAGCTGGGGCTGGATCCGGCGCAGGTGTTCAAGACCTTGCTGGCGGCGAGCGAGAAAGGTGAATTGTTGGTGGCCGTGGTGCCGGTCGTCGGAAGTCTGGACTTAAAGGGCCTGGCGCATGCTGCGGGCGTGAAAAAAGTCGAAATGGCCGATCCTGCCGCTGCGCAACGATCCACCGGTTACCTGTTGGGTGGGATCAGCCCGCTGGGACAGAAAAAGCGCTTGCGTACCTTTATCGATAATTCGGCTCAGCCCTTCGCCAGCATTTTTGTCAGTGCGGGGCGACGTGGGCTGGAAGTCGAATTGGCACCCGCGGTGCTGGCCGAACATACCCAGGCGAAGTTCGCCGATATCGGCCGCGCCTGACGAGGGCTTCCGGCCCGGCGCTGTATGGTGCAAATTTACTGGCTCTGTCACTGGTGCCGGGTTGTCGGCAGCTTCATGCTCCGTGACCTGACAAAGGGAGAAGGTTATGCAGCTTGAGTTTCATCAGGTCGATGCGTTCAGTGATCGGCCGTTCAGTGGCAACCCGGCGATGGTCTATCGCCTCGATGCTTGGCTTGCCGATGAGTTGATGCAGAGGATCGCCGCCGAGCACAACCTCGCCGAAACCGCTTTCGTGGTACGCGAAGGGCAGGGCTGGCACATCCGCTGGTTTACCCCGACTACCGAAGTGCCGTTGTGCGGTCATGCAACCCTGGCCAGCGCTTATGTTCTGTTTGAAATCTATAAAGAGCCGGTCGAGCGCCTGGACTTCGTCTGCAAGTCCGGCCTGCTGAGTGTGAGCCGTGAGGGTGAGCGCTTGTGGCTGGATTTTCCGGCGCTCATTCCGTCGGAAGTGGGCGTGACCCTGGATGTCGAGCGCGCGCTGGGTGTGGAAGCGGTTGATGTGCTGGGGTCGAGCGAGTTGTTCGTGGTGCTGGAATCCGAACAGGCGGTGCTCGAATGTCAGCCGGACATGGCGGCACTGGCGAAACTGCCGTGGCCGGGGGCAATTGTCACGGCCAGGGGCAGCCAGCATGATTTTGTTTCCCGCTACTTCGCGCCAGCGATTGGCATCAACGAAGACCCGGTGACCGGTTCCACCCATTGCAGCCTGATTCCGTACTGGTCGAAACGTTTGGGCAAGTCGAGCCTGACGGCTTGTCAGCGTTCGGCTCGAGGCGGGGAGTTGTTCTGTCGGCTGGAAGGGGATCGGGTGAAAATCGGCGGGAATGCGACGCTCGTTGCAAGCGGAACGCTAATGCTGAGTTAAACGAACACCCAATGTGGGAGCGAGCTTGCTCGCGATTGCGGACTGTCAGTCGACATCATCATTGACTGACAGTCCGCTATCGCGAGCAAGCTCGCTCCCACAGGAGTTGTGTTTGTCAGTGGGCGCTGCTGTAGCGGCGGACGCCGGACTCGACGACCGGAATCTGCGCCGCCGTACTGCCCGACGCCTGAAACAGCACCAGGTGTTCAGCCGCGACACGAATGCCGACCTCTGAACCCACCAGATGATCGGCATGGCTCGGGAAAATCGATTCCAGCTGCGCGCCGGTTGGCAACTGCAAGCGATACAAGGTGGACGCACCCTGGAAAGACTTGCCGACAATCCGCGCCTTCAGCGTGCTGTCCGGTGCATAAACGATATCGTCCGGACGCAGCAACACATCCACCGCACCGCCAACCGGCCAGGTGTAGGCACGATTACCGCGTAACTCACCCAGTTCGGTCTGCACCGACTCGGGGCTGCTCAGCTGACCGCGAATGAAATAACCCTGGCCGATGAAACTGGCCACATAGGGCGTCAGCGGTTCGTGATACAGGTTGTAGGGCGTATCCCACTGCTCCAGGCGACCCTCCTTGAAAACCCCCACATGATCACTCACCGCGAAGGCTTCTTCCTGGTCGTGGGTCACCAGAATCGCGCTGGTGCCACGAGCCTTGAGGATATCGCGCACCTCATGGCTGAGCTTGCGTCGCAGCTCGCCATCAAGGTTGGAGAAGGGTTCGTCGAGCAGCAGCAGTTGCGGTTCCGGCGCCAAGGCACGGGCCAGTGCGACGCGCTGCTGTTGACCACCGGACAGCTCATGCGGGAAGCGCTTGCCGAGGTTTTTCAGGTTGACCAGTTCCAGCAACTCTTCGGTGACGCGATCCTTTTGCGGATGCTTGCGGATCCCGAAGGCGATGTTCTCGGCCACGCTCAAATGCGGAAACAGTGCGTAATCCTGGAACACCATGCCGATCCGGCGTTTCTCCGGGGCAAGGGTGAAACCGGCGCGGGAGATTGTCTCGCCCGCCAACTGGATTTCACCTTCGTGTACCGGTTCGAAACCGGCAATCGCCCTTAGCGTGGTGGTTTTGCCGCAACCCGAAGAGCCCAACAGGCAGCCGATGTCGCCGGCATTCAAATGCAGGTTGAGGTTCTGCACGACGCGCTGGTCTTGGTAGCCGCAGGCGAGGTTGCGCAGGTTCAGCAGTAATGGATGGCTCATGCGTGGTGGTACGCCGGTTCGACGAGAAATTCGAGCAGGGCCTTTTGTGCGTGAAGACGGTTTTCGGCTTGATCCCACGCGACGGAGCGCTTGTCATCGAGCAGGTCGACGCTGATTTCCTCGCCACGGTGGGCCGGCAGGCAGTGCATGAACAGCACGTCCGGTGCGGCCAGGTCGAGCAGGGCGCGGTTGACCTGAAACGGCGCGAACAGCTTAAGGCGTTTGGCGGTTTCCTCTTCCTGGCCCATGGAGGTCCAGACGTCGGTGCTGACCAGGTGGGCGCCGCGTACGGCATCCTTCGGATCGCGGACGATGGTGACCCGATCACCGGCCTTCGCCACGAATTCAGGGTTGGGTTCAAAGCCTTCCGGGCACGCGATGCGCAACTGGAAGTCGAACTGGATCGCCGCTTCTATATAGCTGTTGCACATGTTGTTGCCGTCGCCGATCCAGGCCACGGTTTTGCCCTGGATCGAACCGCGGTGTTCGAGGAACGTCTGCATGTCGGCTAGCAACTGGCACGGGTGCAGGTCATCGGACAGGCCGTTGATCAGCGGGACGCGCGAATTGGCGGCGAATTCGGTCAGTGTGCTGTGGGAAAACGTGCGGATCATCACCGCATCGAGCATGCTCGACATGACAATGGCGGCATCGCCGATCGGCTCGCCACGGCCCAGTTGGGTGTCGCGCGGCGACAGGAAGATCGCCTGGCCACCGAGCTGGATCATGCCGGCTTCGAACGAAATACGGGTGCGGGTCGAGGACTTCTCGAAAATCATCCCGAGCACGCGGTTTTTCAGAGGCTCGAACAGTACGCCGCGGTTACGCAGGTCTTTGAGCTCAACGCCTCGACGGATCACGCTGACCAGCTCTTCGGGCGTGCAATCCATCAGGGAGAGAAAGTGCCTTGCGCTCATCATTGACTACCTTTTTGCAACAGACCGCAGATACTCAAAGCCTTGTTTAACTGAAAAACGGGCGAGACCTGCGGCGTAAGCCGCACGGGGCGACGAAATAGGGGAAGGCGCGATCTTATAATTAAATGTCGCGTCTTACCAATAGGGCTACGGTTTTTTGGGGATTTCAGAGGGGCTACGGGATGACCGCAGTAGCGCTTTTGAAGCCTGTTTCCTGACAGCAGCCCGTCATTTGTACACCGGGGTCGCGGGGCTTTGCAATCAAACGGGGCGGGAAAGGCGTAGCAACGGTCGGTTTCTGACCTGTCATTTGAAACATTTATACTCAGGATTGGAGGATGTGTCTGGTCTGAAACATTTGCTAAAGCAAAGTGGCGGGTTATAACTAACGCACGAACGACGCAGGAAGCCTTCGGAATGGAATCGAAAGAACGACAGTTAATGGAATTACTTGGCCTCACCGCCCGCTCGCTCACCCACCTCACCGCGTCCATGACCTCGATGTCCTTCGAGTTGATGCGCAGTGAAGACGAAGTGACCAAGGCCGCCGGCCGGCGGATGATCGACCGCATGGCAACCATCAGCACCGGACTGGACGAGCACTGGCGGCTGATCGGCGAACTCACCGGTGTTCATGTCGCTCAAGAGCAGATCGAAACCATCCAGGAGATCCAGTTGCAGGCGCCGCCGAGGCTGCCGCCGAACTGATCCCCAACGGTCATCGGCTGGCCTGATGGCCGCCGATTCACAAGACGAACGTCGCTGGCGCAGCAGTGGATCAGGCGCCATAGTTTTGTTCCCGCGGCCGATATTGCCCGCCCAGAACAAGACAGAGACTGGCCATGACCAAGACTCTCCATCACCGTGCGTGCCACTTGTGTGAAGCCATCTGCGGCCTGACCATCGAAACCACCGAGGTCGAAGGCGCGGTGCAGATCACTTCGATCAAGGGTGATGCTCAGGATACCTTCAGCCGCGGGCACATCTGCCCCAAGGCCGTCGCCCTGCAAGATATTCAGAACGATCCGGATCGTTTGCGTCAGCCGATGCTGCGGGTCGGCAGTGAATGGCAACCCATCGAGTGGGAAGACGCCTTCAACCTTGTAGCCGAACGGCTGGTGGCGATTCAGGAGCGTCATGGGCAAAACGCGGTGGCGGTCTATCAAGGCAACCCCAGCGTGCACAACTATGGGCTGATGACCCACAGCAATTACTTTCTCGGCCTGTTGAAAACCCGCAACCGGTTTTCCGCGACCTCGGTCGATCAGTTGCCCCATCACCTGACCAGCCATTTGATGTACGGCCACGGTTTGCTGTTGCCGATCCCGGACATCGATCACACCGATTTCATGCTGATCCTTGGCGGCAATCCGCTGGCCTCCAACGGCAGCATCATGACCGTGCCGGATGTGGAGAAGCGCTTGAAGGCCATTCAGGCCCGCGGCGGCAAAGTGGTGGTGGTCGATCCGCGCCGCAGCGAAACCGCGGCGATTGCCGACCAGCATCTGTTCGTGCGCCCCGGTGGCGACGCGGCGTTGTTGTTCGGACTGCTCAACACCTTGTTCGCTGAAGGTCTGACCCGCGACAGTCATTTGCCGGTGGACGGTCTAAAAGAGGTGCGGGAGGCGGTCGCGAATTTCACCGCCGAGGCCATGAGCCCACTATGTGCGGTGCCCGCCGAACAGATCCGCCAACTGGCGCGGGACTTTGCGGCGGCGCCGACAGCGGTCTGTTACGGCCGCATGGGTGTCTCGACCCAGGCGTTCGGCACCTTGTGTCATTGGGTTGTGCAACTGATCAATCTGGTCACCGGTAATCTTGATCGTGTGGGAGGTGCGTTGTGCACCGAACCGGCGGTGGATTTGGTGGCGTCCACCTCGGGTGGGCATTTCAATCTGTGGCAGAGCCGGGTCTCCGGGCGTCCGGAATATGGTGGAGAACTGCCGGTCTCGGCGCTGGCCGAAGAGATGCTTACCGAAGGGGAAGGGCAGGTCCGCGCGCTGATTACCGTGGCGGGTAATCCGGTGCTGTCGACGCCCAATGGCCGACAACTGGAACAGGCTCTGGACGGTTTGGAGTTCATGGTCAGTATCGACCTGTACATCAATGAAACCACGCGTTATGCCGACCTGATCCTGCCGTCCACATCGGCCCTGGAAAACGATCATTACGACACGACTTTCAATATGTTTGCGGTGCGCAACGTCAGTCGGTTCAATCGCGCGATCCTGGCCAAACCTGAAGGTGCGTTGCATGACTGGGAGATTTTCGTGGGGCTGGCCAAGGCCTTTGCTGCGAAGACTGGCAAAGCATTGAAACCCACTGTCGCTCCGGCGCAGATGATCGATCATGGCTTGCGGATGGGGCTGTATGGCGACGCTTCGGAGCACAAGCTATCGCTGGCGACGTTGTTTGATCACCCTCACGGTGTCGATCTTGGGGCATTGAAATCCAACCTGGCTCCACGTCTGAAAACGGCTAGTCAGCGAGTCCAGGCAGCGCCTGCCGTGATCCTGGCTGACCTCGCCCGCTTTGCGGCGTTGCAAGCACCGGCCGTTGATGAGTTGCTGATGATTGGCCGCCGTCATGTGCGCAGCAACAACTCGTGGATGCACAACTATCATCGCCTGGTGAAAGGCAAGCCGCGCCATCAATTGCTGATGCACCCGGATGACCTGGCCAGCCGTGGGCTCAACGACGGGCAGCGAGTGCGGGTCAGTTCGCGGGTCGGTGTGATTGAAGTTGAAGTGCTCGGCAGTCTGGATATGATGAAAGGCGTGGTCAGCCTTCCGCACGGTTGGGGCCATGCGCGGCCAGGCGTGCAGATGACCATTGCCAGTGGTCAGCCGGGCTCCAGCGCCAATGACTTGACCGACGAGTGTCAGCTCGATGAGTTGTCGGGCAATGCCGCGTTGAACGGTGTGCCAGTGACTGTGGCGGCGGCTTGATCAAGTCTGTCGGGGAGACCGAGCAGGGTGCTCGGGTTTCCGTTACAATGCGCCACCGTGCCGACCCCTGAGTCGGAAAGTTCAGCCGAGGTGCTCCATGGATATCATCGAAACGATTAAAGAGCAGATTGCTAACAACACCATTCTGCTTTACATGAAAGGTTCGCCGAATGCCCCGCAGTGTGGCTTCTCCGCGAAAGCCGCGCAGGCCGTGATGGCGTGTGGTGAAAAGTTTGCGTACGTGGACATCCTGCAGAACCCGGAAATCCGCGCCAACCTGCCAAAATACGCCAATTGGCCAACCTTCCCGCAACTGTGGGTTGGCGGTGAGCTGGTCGGCGGTAGCGACATCATGACTGAAATGGCTGCAGACGGTTCGCTGCAAACTACCATCAAGGCTGCTGTCGAAGCTGCTGCTGCCAACAAGACCGAAGCCTAAGACGATTGGCTCCCCTGTAGGAGCTGTCGAGTGAAACGAGGCTGCGATCTTTTGATCTCCAGCAACTAAAAAGCCCCGCCTTCGAAAGAGGAGCGGGGCTTTTTATTGCGCTTGATAAGTTATATCGATGTCGCCACTGCCATCGCCAAGATCGCAGCCTCGTTGCACTCGACAGCTCCTACACAGCTCCTACACAGCTCCTACTCTTCGCCCATCTGCGATTGCAGATAGTTCTCAAGACCGACTTTATCGATCAGACCCAGTTGGGTTTCCAGCCAGTCGATATGTTCTTCTTCGGATTCAAGAATATCTTCAAGCAGTTCACGGCTACCAAAGTCGCCAACGGTTTCGCAATGAGCGATAGCCACTTTGAGATCCGCATGACCGGTGCGTTCGATACGCAGGTCGCACTCAAGCATTTCCTTGGTGTGTTCGCCGATCTGCAGCTTGCCCAGGTCCTGGACGTTCGGCAGGCCTTCAAGGAACAGGATGCGCTTGATCAGCTTGTCCGCGTGCTTCATCTCGTCGATGGATTCGTGGTACTCGTGCTTGCCGAGCTTGTTCAGGCCCCAATCTTCGTACATGCGTGCATGCAGGAAGTATTGATTGATCGCGACCAGCTCATTGGCAAGGATCTTGTTGAGATGCTGGATGACTGTAACGTCGCCTTTCATGATGGGGTCCTGCCCTAAGTAGCTGTCTATAAGGCAGAGTTTGAGCCGCGTAATTAAGAGTGTCAAACCTAAGTTATTGAAACTTAAGTGAAAATTAATCTGAATAAGAATGTTTGTGTTCCGCGTCTGGAGCGTAAGCGGTTGATTTTCAGACATAAAAAAACCGGACATCAAGTCCGGTTCTCTGAAATACGTTAATTACGCGGCAGTAAATTCTACAGGGTACGGAATCGCGGCCTGGGCCGATTGCAATTTGGTCAGGGTTTCGCGGACCACTTCCTTGGCAAGGCAGGCACATTTGCCGCATTGGCTGGCTACGCCGGTGGCCTGACGGACTTCCTTATAGCTGCAGCAACCTTCATAGATCGCTTCGCGGATTTGACCGTCGGTGACGCCAGTGCAGAGGCAAACATACATAAGTGAAAACCGTCGCTGGTTGTGACTCAATTGCGATGGATCTTAATGTTAACGAGAATGATTGTCAAAGTGATTTCTGAAAGCTTTGATCAGGGCTGACGAACGGTTTCCTCTAGGGATCGATCACGAGGAAAACCTGTCGACTGCATTTCCCCTGACAAAAAAACCGTTAAGGACAGGGCAAAAACGCAGTGTATGATGGCCGGTCCTTATGAAGCGGGTTCGTGTCACAGGGCTGTCGCCTCAAGGTGGCAGGCTGGCGCAAACCCGGAACTTCACGTTTTTACACCAGGAGATATCCAATGAGCGTACTCGTAGGCAAACAAGCCCCAGACTTCACCGTACCGGCCGTACTCGGCAATGGCGAAATCGTAGACAGCTTCACCCTGTCGTCGGCCATCAAAGGCAAATACGGCCTGGTGTTCTTCTACCCACTGGACTTCACCTTCGTTTGCCCGTCCGAGCTGATCGCTCTGGACAACCGCATGTCTGACTTCAAGGCACGTAACGTTGAAGTGATCGCCGTTTCGATCGACTCGCACTTCACCCACAACGCCTGGCGCAACACCCCGGTCAACAATGGTGGTATCGGCGAAGTTCGCTACACCATGGCTGCCGACCTGAAGCACGAAATCGCCAAGGCCTACGACGTTGAGTCCGAAGGCGGCGTGGCTTTCCGTGGCGCGTTCCTGATCGACGACAAAGGCGTTGTCCGTTCGCAGATCATCAACGACCTGCCGCTGGGCCGTAACATTGAAGAGCTGATCCGTCTGGTCGACGCTCTGCAATTCCACGAAGAGCACGGCGAAGTTTGCCCTGCCAACTGGAAAAAAGGCGACAAAGGCATGACCGCTTCGACCGAAGGCGTCGCGGCTTACCTGACCGAGAACGCTGCCGCGCTGTAAGGCACGTTTGAGGCATAAAAAAACCGGCCGTTGAGGCCGGTTTTTTTATGGGCGGGATAAACCCGGTGACCGGGATCAGTCGTTGAAGTCTTCCCAACCGCCCATTTGTTTCCAGCGATTGACGATGCCGCAGAACAGCTCTGCCGTCTTCTCGGTGTCGTAGCGAGCCGAGTGGGCCTCACGACCGTCGAAGTCGATGTCGGCTGCTGAACAGGCCTTGGCCAGTACCGTTTGGCCGTAAGCCAGACCGGCCAGGGTTGCAGTATCGAAGCTCGAGAACGGATGAAACGGGTTACGCTTCATGTCCAGGCGAGCGACAGCGGCGTTGAGGAAACCCAGATCGAAGCTGCTGTTGTGCCCGACCAGAATCGCCCGTTTGCAGCCATTGGCTTTCAGTGCCTTGCGGATGCCGCGGAAGATGTCGGTCAGCGCTGCTTCTTCACTCACTGCCATGCGCAGCGGGTGATCGAGTTTGATCCCGGTAAATTCCAGAGCGGCCGCTTCGATGTTCGCGCCTTCAAAAGGCTCTACGCGAAAGAAGTAGGTGTGGTCGGGGTACACAAACCCTTTTTCGTCCATGCCAATGGTGGTTGCGGCAATTTCAAGCAAGGCGTCAGTGGCAGAGTTGAAACCACCGGTTTCAACGTCGACAACGACTGGCAGGTATCCACGGAAGCGCTCAGCCATCGGGTGGCGCGAACCACCTCCGCCGCCTTGACCGTCCTGTTCGTCATCGAAATGGTCTTCACTCACGCGTGTTCCTCCAGCAGGCGCCAGCGCAGTTTTTCACCGGCGCGCAGCGGGATTACGGTCAGCTCGCCAAATGGCAGGCTGGTTGGGGCGGTCCACTCATCGCGGACCAGGGTGATGCGATCGGTGTTCACCGGCAGGCCGTAGAAACGCGGGCCGTTCAGGCTGGCGAAGGCTTCGAGCTTGTCCAGCGCGTTGCGCTGTTCGAAGGCTTCGGCATACATCTCGATCGCTGCATAAGCGGTGTAGCAACCGGCACAGCCGCAAGCGGCTTCTTTGGCGTGCTGGGCATGGGGCGCCGAGTCGGTGCCGAGGAAGAACTTGTCGCTGCCGCTGGTGGCGGCGTCGAGCAGGGCTTCCTGATGGGTGTTGCGCTTGAGGATCGGCAGGCAATAGAAGTGCGGCCGAATCCCGCCCACCAGCATGTGGTTGCGGTTGTACAGCAGGTGATGCGCGGTGATGGTCGCGCCAACATTGGCCGAAGCCTCGTTGACGAACTGCACGGCGTCGGCGGTAGTGATGTGTTCGAACACCACTTTGAGGCTCGGGAAGCGCTCGACCACACGACGCATGTGCTCATCGATAAAGAATTTTTCGCGATCGAACACGTCGACATCGCCACGGGTGACTTCACCGTGAACCAACAAGGGCATCCCGACTTCGGCCATGGCCTCAAGTGCAGGGAAAATCTTGTCGATGCTGGTGACACCGGAGTCCGAGTTGGTGGTCGCGCCGGCCGGATACAGCTTGGCGGCGTGAATGAAGCCGCTGGCCTTGGCCTCGCGAATTTCTTCGGGCTGGGTGCGGTCGGTCAGGTACAGCACCATCAACGGTTCGAAGCGGCTGCCAGCCGGGCGTGCAGCGAGAATCCGCTGGCGATAGCCGTCGGCTTCAGCGGTGTTACGCACCGGAGGTACCAGGTTGGGCATGATGATGGCGCGACCAAAGGTGCGCGCGACATCCGCGACTGTATTGGGCAACACAGCACCATCGCGAAGATGAATATGCCAGTCGTCGGGACGCAGCAGGGTCAGGCGGTCGGACATGAGGGGATTCCAGGCGGGTCAAACTGAGGGGAATGCTACCGGAAAAGACTCTTCCAGGCACTCGCTATCAAGTTTTGCTGGAAGCTTCCGATATCCAACAGGTATGCCGTAAACATCTGTGTGTCGGTCTTTTTGTTGTAGAAGCCAGTGGAGCCTCCCGTGCGCCAGCGTTATTTAGCCTTGCTCAGCGTGTTTGCCAGCCTTCCAGCGATGGCGCTCACTTTCCAGACCCGTCTGGAGAGCATCGAGTGGACGGTCGAAGGAGACAAGTTCGAGTGCCGCCTGAGTCAACCGATCACCGATTTTGGTTCGGGTGAGTTCGTGCACCGCGCTGGCGAGCAAGCGACGTTTCGTCTGAAGGCCTACAACGCGATGATCGGCGGCGGTTCGGCTACCTTGCTGGCGGCGGCTGCACCCTGGCAGCCGGGGCGTGGCGACATCAACCTCGGTTCTGTGCGGATCGGCAGCGGCAACGTGCTGTTCAACAGTTCGCAAGTTCAGGCCGGCCGCTTGATCAGTGGCCTGATGGATGGCCGCAGTCCGGTCGTTCGACATTACTCGGGCGATGGCCGGGTGTCGGAAGTGCGCCTGCTGCCGGTCAAGTTCAGCAAGGCCTTCAACGACTACCAGAGCTGTGTGGCAAAACTGCTGCCGAAGAATTTCGAGCAGGTTAAACAATCGCAGATCGGCTTCCCCGGCGAAGGCATCGATCTCGACGCGCAAGCCAAGGCTCAATTGCAAGTGATGCTGGCGTTCATGAAGGCCGACCCGACGGTCAACCACATCGAACTCGATGGCCACTCCGACAACAGCGGCAACCGCCTGACCAACCGTGACCTGTCGCGGCGTCGGGCCCTGGCAGTCATGGAGTTCTTCAAGGCCAACGGCATTCAGGAATCGCAGATCACCGTGCGCTTTCACGGCGAGCGTTATCCATTGGCGCCCAATACCAATTCCGCCAACCGGGCGAAGAACCGTCGGGTCAATGTGCACCTCGCGCGCGTTGCGCCCACTGAAACGCCGGCCCCTCAGGCCACTGCATCGGCGAGCGCCGCGTCGACCTCCTGAACCCGCTGTAATCGTCGCTCACTCGACATAATCTGTCGCTTCGTCGTCATAAGCTGTCGCGCCTCTGTAAATTATCCTGCATGAGCGGTAGACTTGACGGCTTTCCGTAGAACCCCGTGGAGTGATGGCATGGCGGACGTAAACAAGGTCGTTCTGGCGTATTCCGGCGGCCTGGACACTTCGGTGATCCTCAAGTGGCTGCAGGATACTTATAACTGTGAAGTCGTGACCTTCACCGCTGACCTGGGTCAGGGCGAAGAGGTCGAACCTGCACGCGCCAAGGCACAGGCCATGGGCGTGAAAGAGATCTACATCGACGATTTGCGCGAAGAATTCGTGCGCGATTTCGTTTTCCCGATGTTCCGCGCCAACACCGTTTACGAAGGCGAGTACCTGTTGGGTACTTCCATCGCTCGTCCGTTGATCGCCAAACGCCTGATCGAAATCGCCAACGAAACCGGTGCTGACGCCATTTCCCACGGCGCTACCGGCAAGGGCAACGACCAGGTTCGTTTCGAACTGGGCGCCTACGCCTTGAAGCCAGGCGTGAAAGTGATTGCTCCGTGGCGCGAATGGGACCTGCTCTCCCGTGAAAAGCTGATGGATTATGCTGAAAAGCACAACATCCCGATCGAGCGTCACGGCAAGAAAAAATCCCCGTACTCGATGGATGCCAACCTGCTGCACATCTCCTATGAAGGCGGCGTGCTGGAAGACACCTGGACCGAGCACGAAGAAGACATGTGGAAATGGACCGTCTCCCCGGAGAAGGCTCCAGATAAAGCGCAATACCTGGAACTGACCTACCGCAATGGCGACATCGTCGCACTGGACGGCGTCGAAATGACCCCGGCTACCGTGCTGGCGACCCTGAACCGTATCGGCGGCGAACACGGTATCGGCCGTCTCGACATCGTCGAGAACCGTTACGTGGGCATGAAATCCCGTGGCTGCTACGAAACCCCAGGCGGCACCATCATGCTGCGCGCCCACCGTGCGATCGAATCGATCACCCTGGACCGCGAAGTGGCTCACCTCAAAGACGAGCTGATGCCTAAATACGCCAGCCTGATCTACACCGGTTACTGGTGGAGCCCTGAGCGTCTGATGCTGCAACAGATGATCGATGCATCCCAGGCCCACGTGAACGGCGTTGTGCGCCTGAAGCTGTACAAGGGCAACGTGATCGTCACCGGTCGCAAGTCCGACGAATCGTTGTTCGATGCCAACATCGCGACCTTCGAAGAAGATGGCGGCGCCTACAACCAGGCCGACGCGGCGGGCTTCATCAAGCTCAACGCCTTGCGCATGCGTATTGCGGCGAACAAAGGCCGGAAGCTTTTCTGAGACCTTGAGACTGTAGTGCAGCGACCGTAATGGAAGGATGGCCTTGTCATAGACAAGGCCATCGTTCTGAAAAGGGGATGATCTACCTGACTTTGCATCGCGGCATCCTTCCTGTGTTTTTAACACCTTCCTTCCTGCTTTTTTTAGACCGGGCTTCAAACGCCACTGGTGGCCAGTGGGTACGTTTGATCAATGACCGTAACGCCATTTGAATTCAAATTGTAAGCAACACAGAACGGTACACCGCTGTGTTTCTTTGCGTTTTTTGAGTGTTTGAGTGCGCTTTCCTTCAGCAATCTCTCCGATTCGGCACAGGTGATGAAGACGATCACATGCGCAGGTTTTCCCTGTTCTTTCTGAATTTTCTCCAGCGAGGCACCCAGTTCGATCTTTTGGCTCATACCGCGTGCATCAACGATGTACAGGTCCTTGAGGCGCTCGGGCAGTCGGATGTAGTGCTCAGCGGGGAGGATTGTCTGCAAATCGGTTTCGGGTGGATCCTGCGCATTACAAGGCGGATGAGTGGATCTGCGATCCATCGGCGACGTACTCGGTGCAGAACTTTCGGGCGTCAACCGGGTGTCGTTCTTTTCCGAAGGCTCGGTGTTGTCCATGGCTTTTATGAAATGCTTGCTCTTTTCAAAATCGGAGGGTGCATAAAGCGACCGATAGTTGAAGTTTAAAGTGGCAAAGAAAAGAAAGAGCAAATAAAAAGGAAAGCTGATCAGGAACCAAACGTATATCTCTTTTTCATCCTCTCCGAGAAAGGGCAGAGAGACGGCTGCTGATGTTTCAGACAGAGTTGCGAATATCGCAATAAGTGTCATGGGGTTGGAGATTCTTTGTTTGAGTTTGTTCATGTTTTCTACTCATTTAAGTTTATATTTTCTCGGTGGGTTGTGGGCTATGGTTAGTGATTCTTTGTCATGTTAACTGCATTGTTAGTGCTTCGGGTATATCTGTCTTTCTTGCAATAAAACGTTTGCTGGTTTTTCTGTAAGAATAAATTGATGTTGGGCGCGCGTTGTTTTTTGTAAGAATTCCGGGTCCGAAAATATCAGTTACTTTTCAGGATAGCTCATTAGGCATCGACTGTGAGATTGCCGGTGCTCAGTATTGTTGTTCTGTTCTTTGGGTTGTAAATTGATACAAAAAAATTTTAATAAATAGAATGTCGTAAGACTGATAAATTTTCTGAAGCATTGTATTTGCAGAATTTTTGTAAGAATAATCCGTGTTGTTTGTAGGGAATGTCTCTAGGTGTGGGTGGCCGAGGGGGGCGGCATGCCATGGGTGAAACGACTAGGCTATCGTGCGGGCTCTAAAAATTCGAACAGCGAAAATTGGACTTGCCCATGAATAAAGTGCTGATCGTGGATGATCACCCCGTCATTCGTCTTGCGGTACGTATGCTAATGGAGCGTCACGGCTACGAAGTTATTGCAGAGACAGATAATGGCGTGGATGCGTTGCAACTTGCCCGTGAGCATATGCCGGATATTGTCATCCTTGATATTGGAATACCAAAACTTGATGGGCTGGAAGTCATTGCGCGTCTGACATCGACAGCAATGCCCATGAAAGTACTGATACTAACTTCCCAGGCACCCGGGCACTTCTCTATGCGTTGCATGCAATCGGGTGCTGCAGGGTATGTCTGTAAACAACAGGATCTCACTGAATTGCTCAGTGCAATAAAGGCAGTATTGTCAGGCTACAGTTACTTTCCGAATCAAGCCTTGCATACCGTACGTTCCAGCTTGGGGAACGCCAGTGAAGCCGATATGGTGGATCGTCTGTCGGGACGGGAAATGATGGTCTTGCAACAATTGGCCCGAGGCAAGACCAACAAGGAGATTGCCGATGGAATGTTCCTCAGCAATAAGACTGTCAGTACTTATAAGACTCGTCTGTTATTGAAACTCAATGCACGTTCCCTGGTCGATCTGATCGAATTGGCTCAACGCAATGGTCTGGTGTGACTGCCCCAGCGTTTGACGAGGCGCGATGAGCGGGGGGCATCAGGCGGTACTTAGTAAAAAGCCTCCGTTTCGGGAGGCTTTTAGGTGTCATAGATCAAAATCGTAATCGGCCAATTGCTTTTGCAGTCGGCGCTCCTCCAACAGATTGTCGATGGTACGGCGTTTGCTCAGGTTGGTCTTCGCCACTTCAACCACCGGTTCAGCATCATCAGCCTCAACAGGGGTGAAGTCGTCTTCTACGTCCAATTGCTCTTTGCCAGTGCTCATAGTGTTACTCCAGGCTAAGGCTGCCTTTGGCGCCCCTTATATCGATAATCTCCCGGCGGGTAAAAAAGATTTTTTCAATCGATAAATCGAAAAACCTAATAGCGCCTCAATCGTCCGACGTCTTTTGCTTGTATTCGCACAAGTCTTCGATCCGACAACTGCCGCAACGAGGCTTGCGGGCCAGGCAAACGTAGCGTCCGTGGAGGATCAGCCAGTGATGGGAGTCGAGCAGATATTCCTTCGGCACGAACTTCATCAGTTTTTGCTCAACCTCGACCACATTTTTGCCTGGAGCAATGCCGGTACGGTTGCTGACCCGGAAAATATGCGTGTCCACGGCCATGGTCAGCTGACGGAACGCGGTGTTGAGCACTACGTTGGCGGTCTTGCGGCCGACGCCGGGTAACGCTTCCAGCTCTTCACGGGTTTGCGGCACTTCACCTCCATGACGTTCCACCAGTAATCGACAGGTCTCGATCACGTTTTTCGCTTTGCTGTTGAACAGGCCGATGGTCTTGATGTATTCCGACAAGCCTTCGACACCCAGGGCATAAATCGCCGCCGGTGTATTGGCCACCGGGTAGAGCTTGGCGGTGGCCTTGTTGACGCCGACATCGGTCGACTGCGCGGAGAGAATCACGGAGATCAGTAATTCGAACGGCGAGGAGTAGGCCAGTTCGGTCTTCGGTTCCGGGTTGTCTTCGTGAAATCGGCGAAAAATTTCCAGACGTTTTGCGGCATTCATGGGCAGTGCGTTTCCTCGAAGGCGGTCAGTGTGGGGGCGTCGAGCGGGTCCAGGCCTGACGTGCGGCGAACAGCAGTCCCAGCAGAATGAATCCGCCAGGGGCCAGGGTGGCCAGGCGCAAGCCACCGTCGGCAGTCAGCACCCAGCCTTGCCAGTCCGCTTGCGCAGTGCCAGCCAGCCATGGCAGATGGCTGCCGAGTGTCCCGCTGCCGATGAGTTCGCGCAGCAAGCCAAGGCCTGCCATCAACGCGCCGAACAGGCCACACAGGCGCAGGCGATCACGCCAGGCGCTCTGGAAAAAACCGGTGTGTTCCAGCACAACGCATTGCAAGGCAATCAATCCTGCATAGAACCCTACATGTTGGTGCCATTGCAGCGACCAGACTTGCACGGCGAGCTCCGCGCAACTGGTCAGCGTGGCCGCCAACAGGACGCTGGCAAGCAAACGTGTCGCCGGGACAAGTCGGGATCGCAACGCGCCCATGCTCACTCCAAAGGCGCTGATCACCACGATGAACATCAGCCACAAGCCCAGAGCGGACACCAATGAATCCGTGGCACCGATCAGCGGTGCAAGCATCAGTGAATTCTGCAGCGTCGATGACTTATTCATGAGCGCTGCTCCCGATCAACTGTTGCTGATGTTCGTCGAAGTAGCGCAACGCGTCATGGATGGCGTTGATGACCGCTCTCGAAGTAATGGTCGCGCCCGCCATTTGATCGAATTGCCCCTGATCCTTTTTCAAGGCCCAGCCATTGTCGGCAGGTTCTGTTCGGGACTTTCCGGAAAAAGCCTGAAGCCAGGCATTGGGCCAGTCAGCGAGTCGACCGCCCAGCCCCGGCGTTTCCGATTGCTTGAGCGTTTTGACGCCCAGCACCTTGCCGTTTGCGCCGATGGCGATCAGCAATTCGATGGAACCCTCGTAACCCAGGGTCTGGCTGCGCAGCAACACGGCGCTGGGTTGGCCAGTCTTGGTCGCCAGGTAGCCACCTAGCAGCGTGCTGTTGGCCAATCCAGTGCTTTCGAGGGCGAGCGGCTGTTCCAGCGGCTGATTGTCGTAGCTTTCAGCCGGGAGCAGGTCCAGCAGGTTACGACTGTCGATCAGGCGCTGTTCGGCCGCAATGCGCGGCGCGCTGGTGTGTTGCACGAGGTAAGTCGCGCCAATCCCCAGGCCTGCCAGCAACACCAGGATCACAACGCTCGACACTCGGCTCATGGCGCACCTCGTTCCAGTCTAGAGGTGGCAAACCGCTCCAGCGCCGGCACACAGAGGTTCATCAACAGCACGGCAAAGGCTACGCCGTCCGGATAACCACCCCAGGTACGAATCAGGTACGTCAGCAGCCCTACGCCCGCGCCGAACAGCAGTCGCGCGCCGGGGCTTTTTGCGCCGGACACCGGTTCCGTGACGATGAAGAATGCACCCAGCATGCTCGCGCCAGTGAGCAGATGAAACAGCGGCGAGCCATGGGAGTCGGAGCCCGAGCCGTTCCAGCACAGCAGGCTGACGATGAACAGGCTGGCGAGCATGCCGACCGGCGCATGCCAGCTGAACACCCGTCGTTGCAGCAGAAACGCGCCACCTGCCAGAAAGGCCAGGTTGACCCATTCCATGCCTCGGCCGCCGAAATGACCGAACGCCGGGTTGGCTGCAAACAGTTCGTCCATGGTCAGGCTTTTGTTGATCCGCAGGCTGTCCAGCGCCGTGGCCTGGACCCAGGCGTCTGGCGTCTGCCCGAGGCTGAACCCGAACACCTGCTGCAAGCCGCCGATCAGGTCCAGCCCATGGGATGACGGCCAGTGGGTCATCTGTTGGGGAAAGGTCACCAGCACCAGGGCGAAGCCCAGCATTGCCGGGTTGAACGGGTTCTTGCCAACGCCGCCATACAGGTGTTTGCCGAACACCATCGCGAACGCCGCGGCACAGACCGTCAGCCACCACGGGCAATAAGGCGGCAAGGCCAGAGCCAACAGCGTCGCGCTGACCAGCGCACTGCCGTCGCTCAAGCTCGGCTTGAGCGCAAGCTTGCGCAAGCGCAACACGGTCGCTTCAACGGCCAGTGCGGTAATACCCGTCAGAATCAGGTTGATCAACACGCCCCAGCCATACAGCCAGAAAAACACCAGCATCCCCGGCACGGTGGCCAGCAATACCAGTTTCATGGCTTGCTGGAGGCGTTCGTCGACCGATTCAAGGGGCGGCATAGGCATCCACCTGACGCTCGGCTTCATTCACCGCGAGTTCCAGGGCTTCGATCTGCTCTGCCGGCGCTTCGCTGGATTGGGCTTTCTTGAGTTCGGCACGGCGCATGGCCAACTGGATCTTTGCCCGATTCAGCTGCGCATTTTTCGCCGGAACTACGGGGGCCGCGGCTGGCGGTGCAGAGCTTTCCAGTTTTGCCAACGCCTGTTCGGCAACCTCGAATTGCTGTTGCAGCACGATCAGCTGCGACTGCTGTTCGAAGGTCGGCGGATGCCCGAACGCCTTGAGTGACTTGTTCAGTTGCGCCCGACTCATCGCCAGATCGATCTTGGCCTTTTTCAGCGCCACATCCGCATTCGCTGCCTTCTGTGCACGGACTCGCTCAAGAGCGGCCTGAACCGGGTCGAGTGTCGCCACCTCACTGGGCTGGACGGCGCGCTGGGCTCGGGCCCGACGTTCGGCGATTTTCTGTTCTTCTTCGCGATGCAGGCGAGCGTTGCGCTGTTCAAATCGGCGTCGCGCGTGATTGCGCTTGGCCGCTCGGGCGCGTTGTTCCTCAAGGCTCAACGCCAGGCCGCCGACAATCGGCAGCACCGTGTCCAACGGCAACGGCCGCATCTCGATGCAATCCACCGGGCAGGGCGCTACGCACAGGTCGCAACCGGTGCATTCATCGACGATCACCGTGTGCATCAATTTCGCCGCGCCGACAATGGCATCCACCGGGCAGGCCTGGATGCACTTGGTGCAACCAATACACTCCGCTTCACGAATAAAGGCGATCTGCGCCGGGGCCGAACCGCGACTGACGTCCAGTTCCAGCACCGGCACTTTCAACAGCTCGGCCAGGGCCGCGATGGTTTCGCTGCCGCCCGGCGGACATTTGTTGATCGGTTCGCCGCTGGCAATGCCTTCGGCGTACGGTTTGCATCCGGGGTGGCCGCACTTGCCGCATTGGGTCTGCGGCAAGAGGGCGTCGATGCGTTGAATCAGACTCATGTTTTGATCAGTCCGCTGAATCCGAGAAAGGCCACTGCAATCAATCCGGCGCCGATCAGGTCGATGGGCAGGCCGCGAAAGGGCAGGGGGATATCATTTTCGATTGTGCGTTGGCGCAAGTCGCTGAACAGGCTCAGTACCAGCCAGAAGCCCAGGCCGGCACCCAGGCTCAGGGCCATGGCGTGGAAGAAGCCTTTGTCGTCCTGAGCATTGAGCAGCGTCAGGCCGAGTACGCCAGCATTGCCCAGCAGCAGGGGCCAGAGGCCATCGAACGCAAGCTTTGGAAGTAACCGGGAAAGCACTTTCAGCAGCGGGCCAATCAGCAGAACGCTTAATGGAAGGAAGACGAAAAGGCGCAGCGACGTCAGCTCCAGCGGGACCAGCAACCAACGGTAGGCCGAGTAACCCAGCGTGCCGACGATCAGCATCAAACACGTCGTCGCAAGGCCCAACGCATGGACCTGTCGATGCTCGTTGCCCAGCAGCGGATCGACGCCCAGCGGCCAGTGCAACACGAGGTTGTTGATCAGGGCAGTGCTGATAAGCGTAAGAACAATTTCGGTCATGATCGTGCCGGCAAGAACGGGGCTTTTTAACGGAGCGGTCTAAAAAGCTTAGGCATTATCCGGCAAGGACGGAGGGTGGGCCAGACATGAAAATCCCACAGTCGCGCCTGGCACGACTGTGGGATCGGTTTACAGCAGAGCCTTACTTGATGCGCTGACCTGGCTTGGCGCCGCTGTCAGGGCTGAGCAGGTAGATTTCTTCACCGCCAGGGCCGGCCGCCATCACCATGCCTTCGGAGATACCGAACTTCATTTTTCGTGGCTTGAGGTTGGCGATCATCATGGTCAGACGACCATTGAGCTTGGACGGATCTGGATAAGCGCTCTTGATCCCGGAGAACACGTTGCGTTGCTCGTCACCGATGTCCAGGGTCAGGCGCAGCAGTTTGTCGGCACCTTCCACGTGTTCGGCCTTGAGAATCAGGGCGACGCGCAGGTCGACAGCGGCAAAGGCATCGAACTCGATTTCCGGTGACAGCGGATCCTTGGCCAGTTCGCCATTGCCGGCAGGTGCAGCGTCGCCGGTGTCGGTAGCGCTGGCGGTCAGGTCTTCTTTCGAGGCGTCGCTCATGGCTTGCACTTTTACCGGGTCGATACGGGTCATCAACGGTTTGAACTCGTTCAGCTGATGGTTGCTGAGCAAAGTAGCGTGGTCGTTCCAGGTCAGCGGCGCGACGTTCAGGAACGCCTCGGCGTCGGCGGCCAGCAGCGGCAGCACCGGTTTGAGGAAGATCACCAACTGGCGGAACAGGTTGACGCCCAGGGCGCAGATGGCCTGGACTTCGTCTTGCTTGCCTTCCTGTTTGTTCAGCGACCACGGTGCCTTGTCGGCGATCCAGGCATTGGCACGGTCGGCCAGGCCCATGATCTCGCGCATGGCACGGGCGAAGTCGCGAGCCTCGTAGGCTTCGGCGATGCTCGGCGCTGCGGCGAGGAACGCTTCGGTCAGTTCCGGCGCGGCATTGCCCGCCACCAGTACACCGGCGTTGCCTTTGTGGATGAAACCGGCGCAACGGCTGGCGATGTTGACGACTTTGCCGACCAGGTCGGAGTTGACCTTCTGCACGAAGTCTTCGAGGTTCAGGTCGAGGTCGTCGACGCCACGGCTCAGCTTCGCCGCGTAGTAGTAGCGCAGGTATTCCGGCGACAGATGGTCCAGATAGGTCCGGGCCTTGATGAAGGTGCCGCGGGATTTGGACATTTTCTGACCGTTGACGGTCAGGTAGCCGTGTACGTTGATGCCGGTTGGTTTACGGAAACCGGCGCCTTCGAGCATGGCTGGCCAGAACAGGGCGTGGAAGTTGACGATGTCCTTGCCGATGAAATGGTACAGCTCAGCGGTGGAGTCCTTGCCCCAGAACGCGTCGAAATCAAGTGTAGGCGTGCGGTCGCAGAGGTTCTTGAAGCTGGCCATGTAGCCGATCGGCGCGTCCAGCCATACATAGAAGTATTTGCCTGGCTCGTCCGGGATTTCGAAACCGAAGTACGGCGCATCGCGGGAGATGTCCCACTGTTGCAGGCCGGCGTCCAGCCATTCGGCGATTTTGTTCGCCACGGCTTCTTGCAGGGTGCCGCTGCGGGTCCAGGCTTGCAGCATTTCCTGGAAGTCCGGCAGCTTGAAGAAGAAGTGCTGGGAATCCTTGAGCACCGGAGTGGCGCCAGAGATCGCCGACTTCGGATCCTTCAGGTCGGTCGGCGCGTAGGTCGCACCGCATTTTTCGCAGTTGTCGCCGTACTGGTCTTCGGTGCCGCATTTCGGGCAGGTGCCCTTGATGAAGCGGTCGGCCAGGAACATTTTCTTTTCCGGGTCGAAGTACTGAGTGATCGAACGCTGGGCGATGTGCCCGGCGTCGCGCAGCTTCAGGTAGATCTGGCTCGACAGCTCACGGTTTTCTTCGGCGTGAGTGGAGTGGAAGTTGTCGAAGTCCACCAGGAACTCGGCAAAGTCGGCGCTGTGTTCAGCCTGGACGTTGGCGATCAGTTGTTCCGGGGTGATGCCTTCCTTTTCCGCGCGCAGCATGATGGCCGAACCGTGGGCGTCGTCGGCGCAGACATAAATGCATTGATTGCCGCGGTGCTTCTGGAAGCGCACCCACATATCGGTCTGGATGTATTCCAGCATGTGGCCAAGATGGATCGAACCATTGGCATAGGGCAGGGCGCTGGTGACGAGGATCTTGCGTGGCTCGGACATGGGGCTCGGCTACTTGATGAAACGGAGGTCGGCCACTATAAAGCGCCGGCGCATATTTTTCACCCCCGCGACCCGTATCCACGGTCCATGTAGCAGCTGGCGAAGCCTGCGTTCGGCTGCGCAGCAGTCGTGAATCCGGGCAACTCGGACTACCTGAAACACCGCGGTGTCTGGTTTTACGACTGCTGCGCAGCCGAACGCAGGCTTCGCCAGCTGCTATGGCAGCATTCGACCATGGGTTATTTGTCACATTCTGAAAGCATGCCGTCCGGACTATAGAACAGGTACGATACCCGCCTGATTTTCCAGTCTTGCTATCGGAGTTGCCCATGAGCGCCGTCAATCGCGCAGCGGTGGAAGCCGTCCTTCGCCAATACACCGACCCTTATCTGAACCAGGACCCGGTCAGCGCCGGGTGCGTACGCGGCATCGACATTCAGGGTGATCGCGTCAGCGTCCAGCTGGAGCTGGGTTACGCCGCCGGCCTGTTCAAGAGTGGCTGGGCGCAGTTGCTGCAAATGGCCATTGAAGGGCTGGAAGGCGTGACCATCGCGCGCGTCGAGATCACCAGTGTCATTGCCGCGCACAAGGCTCAAGCGCAGATCCCGGGTCTGGCCAACGTCAAGAACGTGGTGGCCGTGGCATCCGGCAAGGGCGGTGTGGGTAAATCCACCACTGCCGCCAACCTGGCCCTGGCCCTGGCCCGCGAAGGCGCCAAGGTCGGGATCCTCGACGCGGACATTTACGGACCGAGCCAAGGCATCATGTTGGGCATCCCTGAAGGCACCCGACCCAAGGTCAAGGATCAGAAGTGGTTTATTCCGATCGAGTCCCACGGTGTCGAAGTCATGTCCATGGCGTTCCTGACCGACGACAACACGCCGATGGTCTGGCGCGGGCCGATGGTTTCCGGCGCCTTGTTGCAACTCGTCACTCAGACAGCCTGGGGCGATCTGGATTACCTGGTCATCGACATGCCACCAGGCACCGGCGACATCCAGCTGACTCTGGCGCAGAAAGTCCCGGTGGCCGGCGCGGTGATCGTTACAACGCCGCAAGATCTGGCATTGCTGGACGCACGCAAGGGCGTGGAGATGTTCCGCAAGGTCAACATTCCGGTGCTGGGCGTGGTGGAAAACATGGCCGTGCACATCTGCTCCAACTGCGGGCATGCCGAGCATCTGTTCGGTGAGGGTGGTGGTGTGAAGCTGGCCAACCAGTACGGCGTCGAGCTGCTGGCGTCGTTGCCGCTGGCGATGGCCATCCGCGAACAGGCCGACGGCGGCAAGCCAACGGTGATCGCCGAGCCTGACAGCCCGATTGCGATGGTTTACCAGGAACTGGCCCGCCATGTCGGCGCGCGGATCGTGTTGCAGGAAGCGGCGACACCGGCCATGCCGAACATCACGATCAGCGACGATTGATCTGCGTCGACTGTTAAAAGAGCGCAGCCTCGTTTCACTCGACAGCTCCTACACATGGGTTTTGCATTCACCTGTAGGAGCTGTCGAGCGAAGCGAGGCTGCGATCTTTTGATCTTGCTTTAGATCCGCAACCCGCCATCCAACTCCATAATCCGACCGGTGTAGTAGTCGTTCTCGAAAATGTACGCCGCCGAATGGGCGATCTCTTCAGGCTTGCCCATGCGCTTGAGCGGAATCGCGGACGTTATCTTCTCCAGCGCCTCAGGTTTCATGCTCAGCGTCATTTCGGTTTCGATAAAGCCCGGTGCAATGGCTGCCACACGAATACCGTAGCGTGCCAATTCCTTCGCCCAGGTCACGGTCGCCGCGGCGACACCGGCCTTAGCGGCGGAGTAGTTGGTCTGGCCGGCGTTGCCAGCACGGGAGATCGACGAGATATTAATGATCGCGCCGCTGTTGTTCAGCTCGATCATTTTGGCCGCGACTTCACGGGTGCACAGGAATACGCCGGTCAGATTGACGTCGATGACCGACTGCCACTGGGCCAGGCTCATCTTGGTCATCTCGCCGTCCTTGACCTTGATCAGCAAGCCATCGCGCAGGATCCCTGCGTTGTTGATCAGGCCATGGATCGCGCCGAAGTCTTCGGCTACCTGGGCGACCATATGGGTCACTTGCTCTTCATTGGCGACATTGCACAGATAAGCGCGAGCCTCGACGCCATTAGCCTTGCAAGCGGCGACGGTGTCGTCGAGCTTTTCCTGGTTCAAGTCCACCAGCGCCAGCTTTGCGCCTTTACCGGCGAAATACTCGGCCATGGAACGGCCTAAACCCTGGCAACCGCCCGTGATAATGATTACTTTGTCAGTGAGTTGCATTCGCATGCCCCAATAGCAGATCAGAGGAGTGGTTTCCTTTTAGAGAGTAGCCTCTCAATCTGCACCTGATACGGCTTGGCTGCACATGAGAACTGCCCCGATGGCGTGCTGGAACTTATCCCCAGGCGCCTGTCCGTTTTTTTGACGGATTCTATATAAGGAGTCATAAATTGAGCGTTGAAGCGGCCAAGAATGCCCGAGAATTGCTTCTCAAGGAATACCGTGGAGTGCTCTCGACGCACTCCAAGGCGATGCCCGGTTTCCCGTTTGGCTCCGTGGTTCCGTACTGTCTGGACGAACAGGGCTGGCCGCTGATCCTTATCAGCCGTATCGCCCAGCACACCCACAACCTGCAGAAAGATCCAAAATGCTCACTGTTTGTGGGCGAGCGCGGGGCTGAAGATGTGCAAGCCGTTGGTCGCCTGACCTACCTCGCCGAAGCAGAAAAGCTCGAGGACGAGGCCGCCATCGAAGCGGCGGCTGAGCGTTACTACCGCTATTTCCCGGATTCGCAGAGCTACCACAAGGCCCACGATTTCGATTTCTGGGTGCTCAAACCGGTACGTCACCGTTACATCGGCGGCTTCGGTGCGATTCACTGGGTCGATCAGTTAACGCTGGCCAACCCGTTCGCCGGAAAAGCCGAAGCGAGCATGGTCGAGCACATGAATGCCGATCACGCCAAAGCCATCGCCCACTACGTCGAACTGGCGGGCCTGCCGAAAACCGAGCCGGCGCAACTGGCGGGTATCGACACCGAAGGCATGCACCTGCGCATTGGTCAGGGGCTCTATTGGTTGCCGTTTCAAGCGCCGTGTAATACGCCGACACAAGTGCGCGAAGCCTTGGTTTTCCTGGCTCACGCCGAACATTGGCCGAAAAATGAAGTGGCCGACGCTTGAATTCACGAATCGGCGACGTCATCTAGGGAAGACTGGCAAGGCATTCTTGCGTTGAGGAACCATTTGATGCGCCCTTTTTTATTGCTCTTTGTACTGTTTCCGGTGTTGGAGCTGTTCGTATTCGTCAAGGTCAGCGGGGCGATCGGGTTTTTCCCGGCCCTGCTGCTGGTCATTCTCGGCTCGATGCTCGGCGTGTTCGTGCTGCGTATCGCTGGTCTGGCAACCGCATTGCGTGCTCGTGAAAGCCTGAACCGCGGCGAGTTGCCGGCCCAGACCATGCTCGAAGGTTTGATGCTGGCGCTGGCGGGTGGTCTGTTGATCCTGCCGGGCTTCGTCACTGACGCGCTGGGTCTGATCATGTTGCTGCCGTTCTCTCGTCGACTGTTGGCCAATAAAATGCGCCAGCGTGCCGAAGAGGCGGCAATCCGTCAGCGTGCGTTCGCCGACGACCTTCAGCCACGTGGCGGCGGCCCTGCGACCCGCGAGCCGCTGGGCCGAGAGCCCAACGTGATCGAAGGCGAATTCGAACACCGCGATACCAAGTAATCCGCAATACCGGCACGGCACCTTCGGGTGCCGTGTTCGTTTGTGGGGTAGCAACCTGAAAAAATTTGCTTCCTCGCCCTTGTAATAAGCTTATGCGCCCTTATGTAACGGTCACCGCAAGGTTTCTGGCGATTACGCCAGACAGACTTCCGCGGTTCGCTTGACGAACCGCACCCGGCACTGCCGGATTTGTTAAACCCGCCGGGAATACACCGGCCGATGAAAACCACAATTAGGAGAGATCGACAATGAAGCTTCGTCCTCTGCATGACCGCGTCGTCATCCGTCGCAGCGAAGAAGAAAAGAAAACCGCTGGCGGTATCGTCCTGCCAGGTTCGGCTGCTGAAAAAGCCAACAGCGGCGAGATCCTCGCTGTCGGTACCGGCCGCGTGCTGGACAACGGTGAAGTGCGTGCACTGGCCGTTAAAGTGGGTGACAAGGTTGTGTTCGGCCCGTACTCCGGCAGCAACACCGTGAAAGTCGACGGCGAAGACCTGCTGGTAATGAGCGAGAACGAAATCCTCGCTGTTATCGAAGGCTGATTCCCCGCTCATTTTCCCGCTACTACAAAGTATTTAAGGAATATCGATCATGGCTGCTAAAGAAGTTAAATTCGGCGATTCCGCCCGCAAGAAAATGCTCGCCGGTGTCAACGTCCTGGCTGACGCAGTAAAAGCGACCCTGGGCCCTAAAGGCCGTAACGTGATCATCGAGAAGAGCTTCGGCGCTCCGACCATCACCAAGGACGGCGTGTCCGTTGCCAAAGAAATCGAGCTGAAAGATCGCTTCGAAAACATGGGCGCGCAGCTGGTCAAAGACGTTGCCTCCCGTGCCAACGATGACGCAGGCGACGGCACCACCACCGCTACCGTTCTGGCTCAATCGATCGTCAACGAAGGCCTGAAAGCCGTCGCTGCCGGCATGAACCCGATGGACCTGAAGCGCGGTATCGACAAAGCGACCATCGCAATCGTCAAAGAGCTGAAAGCCCTGTCCAAGCCTTGCGCTGACACCAAGGCAATCGCTCAGGTCGGCACCATCTCGGCCAACTCCGACAACTCCATCGGCGACATCATTGCCGAAGCCATGGAAAAAGTCGGTAAAGAAGGCGTGATCACCGTTGAAGAAGGCTCGGGCCTGGAAAACGAACTGTCGGTTGTTGAAGGCATGCAGTTCGACCGTGGCTACCTGTCCCCGTACTTCGTCAACAAGCCAGAGACCATGACTGCCGAGCTCGACGGTCCGCTGATCCTGCTGGTCGACAAGAAAATCTCGAACATCCGTGAACTGCTGCCAGTACTGGAAGCCGTTGCCAAAGCAGGTCGTCCGCTGCTGATCGTGAGCGAAGACGTTGAAGGCGAAGCCCTGGCGACTCTGGTTGTGAACAACATGCGCGGTATCGTCAAAGTGGTTGCCGTCAAGGCTCCTGGCTTTGGTGACCGTCGCAAGGCCATGCTGCAGGACATCGCTGTCCTGACCGGCGGTACCGTTATCTCCGAAGAGATCGGTCTGAGCCTGGAAAGCGCTACCCTGGAACACCTGGGTAATGCCAAGCGCGTAGCCGTAACCAAGGAAAACACCACCGTCATCGACGGCGCCGGCGTTGAAGCTGATATCCAGGCTCGCGTTCTGCAAATCCGTCAGCAAGTGGCCGACACTTCGTCCGACTACGACCGTGAAAAACTGCAAGAGCGTCTGGCCAAGCTGTCCGGCGGCGTTGCAGTGATCAAGGTTGGCGCTGGTTCCGAAGTTGAAATGAAAGAGAAGAAAGCCCGCGTTGAAGACGCCCTGCACGCTACCCGTGCAGCCGTTGAAGAAGGCGTGGTACCTGGCGGTGGCGTAGCGCTAATTCGCGCTCTGCAAGCCATCAGCGAACTGAAAGGCGACAACGCTGATCAGAACGTCGGTATTGCTGTACTGCGTCGCGCTATCGAATCGCCACTGCGTCAGATCGTTGCCAACTCCGGCGACGAGCCAAGCGTAGTAGTCGACAAGGTCAAGCAAGGTTCGGGTAACTTCGGTTACAACGCTGCTACCGGCGAATACGGCGACATGATTGAAATGGGCATCCTCGACCCTACCAAAGTGACTCGTTCTGCTCTGCAGGCTGCGGCGTCCATTGGTGGCTTGATGCTGACCACCGAAGCCATGATCGCTGATGCTCCGGACGACAAACCAGCTGGCGGCGGCATGCCAGACATGGGCGGTATGGGCGGCATGGGCGGCATGATGTAAGCCAGCCTTACCCCTATAAAAAGCCCCGCCTGCGATCAGCAGGCGGGGCTTTTTATTGCCTTCGATTTACCTGGATCTTGAAATTGCACCGGACCACTGTGGGAGCGAGCTTGCTCGCGATAGCGGCATAACAGTCACCATCAATAGTGAAGGTTATGGCCTCATCGCGAGCAAGCTCGCTCCCACATTGATTTTGTATTTCAGGCGTTGACTGGTGATGCTTTAGCCACTCGATCAGCCTTGGAAGCCGGGCGATACAGGATGTAGTAATACGACCCCAGGCAAATCAGCCAGCAGAAAATCGCCGTCCACACATTGTGCGAAAAGAAGTGCGCGCCCTGCATCATCCGGCCGATCGAAAACACCGTGCCCAACGCGAAAGCGAACACAAGCGCCTGGCGCGCCAGACGCGGACGACGGTCCCGCAGGACGAAGAACAGCGCAAACAGTGTGAAACCGGTCGCCGCATGACCGCCGGGCCAGCAACGACCCGGTTTATCGGTGTGCGGGCGAGGGCTGAGCAGTTCGCTGTAGGTTTCGTGGCCGCCGAATTGCTCAAGGCTCCACGGGCATTGCACGGCCGTCACCGCTTTGACTGGCGTGACAAAGGAGGTTGCCAGCGCCAGAGACAGTACCAGGCAACCCAATTCCCGTTTGATCGGTTTGAGCCGGTCCATGAAAAAGGAGGCGATGAAGCCGAAGATGGCCAACACCGAGAAGGCGATGACCACCTGCTTGGCGCGGTCATGCAGGATGTCTTCCAGGAAGGAACTGTGCCGTCCGATAAAATCACCCGCAACCGGGTCATAGAACAGCTTGGCAAGATCCATGTCCAGGGACGTCAGTTCGAGCAGCATCAGAATGATCGCCGCGATGGCGGGAACGCCCAGGCACACCCAGAAATTCAGCGGGCGGGAGGCGGGACGGACAGCAGTTGATGGCATGGTGGATCCTGAACAAAGGAAAAAGCCCCGGGGCATCAGCCCGGGGCGATTCGATTAATGTGCGCTGACTTGGTCGGTGCCCTCCATGGGCGCCCTCCAGCCAAGCAGCTGTTGCTTGAAGCCATAACTGGCGGTTTGGTAATAGGTGATAGCACGGGCAATCAACGGGTCGCTGGCAGTGGCTCGGGACTCGCGGCTCTCAGTCAGTGCTGCATCATGGCGGCGCAGCCCTTGGCGAGGGCTCAGGATCGCCAAATCCTTGCCGTCGAACAAGCCCAAATGCTGGTAATTGCCAACGACCACGCGGGGCGGCAGTGGATTGTCCTGCAGCAGGTTGCGGCCGAAGAAGGTCGATTGATAATCCAGGTTCAGCAAACCCAGCAAGGTCGGCGCCAGGTCGATCTGGCTGGCCAGCTGCGCGGTTTCCCGTGCATCGATCAGCTTCGGTGCATAGATGAACAACGGAATCTGATAGTTTTTGATCGGCAAGTCTTCCATGCCGGCGCTGCCGGCCGTGTGGTCGGCGACGAAGACGAAGATTGTATTGTCAAACCACGGCTTTTGGCGCGCCTGATCGAGGAACTGACCAATGGCATAGTCGGTGTACTTCACCGCACCGTCGCGACCGTTGCCGGATTTGATGTCGATCCGGTTGTCAGGGTAGGTGTAAGGGCGATGGTTGGAGGTGGTCATCAGTTGCAGCAGAAACGGCTGCTGTTTCGCGTAGTCAGCGTCGGCCAGTTTGAGGGTCTGGTTGTAGAGATCTTCGTCAGCCATGCCCCAGGCATTTTTAAAGTGGATCTCTGATTCATCGACGCTGCTCTGGTCCACCACACGGTAACCGTTGCCACTGAAGAACGCGTTCATATTGTCGAAGTAACCGCGTCCGCCATAGACGAACACGCTGTCGTAACCCACGGCGCTGAGTTGCTGGCCGAGGCTGGCGAAACCGCTTTCACGCCCCACACGCTTGACGATCGAACGCCCCGGGGTTGGCGGGATCGCCAGGGTAATGGCCTCAAGGCCGCGATCGGTGCGGGTGCCGGTGGCATAGAAGTTGTTGAAGTACAGGCTCTGCTTGCGCAAGGCATCGAGGTTGGGTGTCAGGTTGCGCTCGTCGCCGTTACTGCCCATGTACTTGGCGCTGAAGCTTTCAATCGTCACCAGCACAATGTTGGGTTTGCGCACAGTGCCCGGGTTGTCGATCATCCGGCGAATGTCCTGCGGATCCTCGCCGATGAAACGCGCATTGGGTTCGCTCAGTTCGGCACGAATCTGTTGCGCAACCACTTCCGGCGGCAGGCTGCTGTAGAACTGCGGGTAATCCAGTTCATTGTTACGGAAGGCGGCGAAGAACTGATACGGGCCATTGCTCGCCAGTTCATTCTGATAGGCATTGCCGCCCTGTGCGCGCGGTGAATCCTGGCTAAGCAATTGCAGGCTCAGACCGGCGACGATCAACAGGCCCAGCGCATTCAGCAGGCGCCCGCGCAGCGCGGGCAAGGGTGAGTCCAGTGCGGCATTGAAGGGTTTGCGCAGCGCGAAACTCAGGGCCACGGCCAGCACGGCGAGGATGCTCAGCAGCGTGCCGATCGGGTAGGACTCAAGAAGGTTGTTCAGCACTTCGTCGGAGTAGACCAGATAATCGACGGCGATAAAGTTGAAGCGAACACCGAACTCATCCCAGAACAGCCACTCGGCTACCGCCGTGAACAACATGGCGAACAGGCTGACGGTCAGCAGTCCCTGAAGGAACCAGCGATGGCCGCGGCGGCGCCATAAGGCCGGTGGGCAGAGCAGCAAGTAGAGACCCATCGGCAGCGCTGCAAAGGCAATGAAGCCCAGGTCGTAGAGCAGGCCAATGCCAAACACCGACAGAAATCCGCTACCGGCCTCATCCAGATGGGTGAGCAGCAAAACCGTGCGGGTCAGCAAGAAAATGACCAGCCATGTGCCGGTGACGAGCAGGAGAAAGCGCATTGGCGCGGTCTTGAAGAGGTCCATTGTGTGTGCATTCCTTAACAACAATTGCGTGGGATTCTCGCGCCTCCACTGTAGTCGGCTTGTGAATCGATAGTGAAAAACGTGTTAACTCTATCATTTGGTTGAGCGGATTGATTCCAGCCACCGTAACCCTAGCCCTGAGCCACGCTTGGCCTTAAGCTGCGCGGGCCACGACGGCCGTTACTGTGTACGCAGGAGACACCCATGCGAATTCTATTGGTTGAAGACAACCGCGATATCCTGGCCAATCTAGCCGATTACCTGGGGCTTAAGGGTTACACCGTGGATTGCGCGCAGGACGGTTTGTCAGGCTTGCACCTGGCGGCCACCGAGCATTACGACTTGATCGTGCTCGACATCATGTTGCCAGGCATCGACGGTTACACCCTGTGCAAACGCCTGCGCGAAGACGCGCGCCGCGACACGCCGGTGATCATGCTCACCGCCCGCGATCAATTGGACGACCGGCTGCAAGGTTTCAAATCCGGCGCCGATGATTACCTGATCAAACCCTTTGCCCTGTCTGAATTGGCGGCGCGCATCGAGGCGGTCATGCGTCGCACCCAGGGTGGCGGTCGCCGTACTTTGCAGGTCGGCGATCTGAACTACGACCTCGACACCCTGGAAGTGACCCGCGAAGGTCGTCTGCTCAAACTCAACCCGGTGGGCCTGAAGTTGCTGGCGGTGCTGATGCAGAAAAGCCCTCATGTGCTGCGCCGGGAAATTCTCGAAGAGGCGCTGTGGGGGGATGACTGCCCGGACAGCGACAGCCTGCGCAGCCACGTCCATCAATTGCGCCAAGTGATCGACAAGCCGTTCGCCAAACCGTTGCTGCAAACCGTGCACGGTGTGGGTTATCGCTTGGCCGAGGGCCGTGATGGAGTTTAAGCAGAGCCTTGCTCAACGGATCATCATCGCCTTTGCGCTGATGAGCGCATTGGTGGCAGGGGCCTTCGCCATGGGCATTGTGGCGACCGTGCACCTGGTGGAAGAAAAACTGATTTCGGCAGGTCTGGGGGGCGATTTACAACGGCTGTTGCTGATGGACAGTGTCACGGACTGGAGCCATCGTCCCGAGCCGGACCAGCTGTTCTATTTCAGTGGCGGGCCGGGCGATTTTCAGTTGCCCAAGGATTTACGCCATCTGGAGCCGGGTTTTCACGAAGTGTTTCGTGAGCAACTGTCGTATCACGCGATGGTTGAAGTCGTCGACGGCCGGCGTTATGTGCTGTTACAGGATCAGAGCGATTTCGAAGAGCGTGAACGGGTGCTGTTTGCCGTGGTGCTGGTGGGCTTCGTTCTGAGTCTGGCATTGGCGGTGTTTCTCGGCTGGATACTGGCGCGCAAAGTGATGGCGCCCGTGGTGCGACTGGCCCGCCAGGTCCGTCACCGTGACCAATTGTTAGGTCTGGCGCCACCGCTGGCGCCGGATTACGCCGCTGATGAGGTGGGCGAGTTGGCCGTGGCCTTCGACGCTACCCTCGGGCGCTTGCGCCAGGCGTTGACCCGCGAACGGTTGTTCACCAGTGACGTCAGCCACGAACTGCGCACGCCATTGATGGTGCTGGCCAGTTCCTGCGAGCTGCTGCTGGAAAACCCCGGCATCGATCAGCGTGGACGTGCTCAGGTCGAGCGAATCGCCCGCGCCTGTGAAGAGATGCGCGAGCTGGTGCAAACCTTTCTGATGTTGGCCCGCAAACAACGTGAAGACGCCAGCATGTCGCCCCAGCAGAACCTGAACCAGGTCGCCGATGGACTGCTCAATCTGTGGCGCGAGCCGATCGAGTCCAAGGGACTGGCGCTGATCTTTGAACCGGGCAACCCGGCAAACACCAGCTACAACGCAACCCTTCTGCACGCGGTCATGGGCAACCTGCTGCGTAATGCGCTGCATTACACCGAGCGCGGGTTTATTCGCCTGACGCTGACGGCCACCGGTTTCATCGTCGAAGACAGTGGCGTGGGTATTCCCGAGGAAAAACGCGAAGCAATGTTCGAGCCCTTCGTGCGGGGCAGCGAGAAACGCGGCGAAGGCCTGGGGCTGGGGCTGTCGCTGGTGCAACGGATCTGTGAAAACCAGGGTTGGAGCGTCAGTCTGACGAACATGGAACCCAACGGCTGTCGTTTTCAGGTGGAGTTGTCAACGAGTAACTGATCGCCTTATTGAAACGCATTAACCCGATACAATCGTTTTCGTCCTGTGAATCCTCGAAATAATTCGGGTTTTACATGACATTTTTTTCACAGCGGCATGACCTGACGCTGACACGGAGCGACCTATTGTGGGAGCCATCAGCAGCTCAGGAAACCTTGATGATGGACGGCCCGATCAAACTGGATTTTTCCGAAAAATACGACGATCAACACGCTCAACGATACCTGCGCAAACATCAGGATGGCTTTGGCCGCCGCCTGTCCCACTGGCGTGACGAGCAACTGGCGCGCAAGGCGCTGGCACTGGCCGGTGAGCCGGGGCTGATCCTCGATTTGCCCTGCGGTGCGGGGCGCTTTTGGCCATTGCTGGCGGAAAAAACCAATCGAGCCATCATCGGGGCCGACAACTCTGAATCCATGCTGAAGATTGCCATGCAGGCGCAACCTGCCGATGTGGTGAAACGGGTACAACCCTTGCACACTTCTGCATTCGACATTGCCTTGCCTGATAACGCCGTCGACAGCATTTTCTGCATGCGTTTGCTCCATCACATCGGTGAAGCCGAGCACCGACTGGCTATTTTGCGCGAGTTCGAGCGAGTCACTCGCGACAGCGTGATCCTCTCTTTGTGGGTGGAAGGCAATTTCAAAGCGTGGAAACGCAAGCGGCTTGAGAAAACCCGTGGGCATGTAGGTTACCAAAATCGATTTGTGTTACCGGCTGCTACGGTTGAAAAGGAATTCGAGCAGGCGGGTTTTCTTATTCAGGAACAACTGGACTTTTTACCGCTCTATGCCATGTGGCGGGTCTACGTATTACGCAAGAGGTAACAGAATGGCAGTGCGATGTGCAGCAGAAACGGAGGTCGCTCCCCAGGACCGCTTCGATTATTTCTGGAATCAGCGCGGTGAATGGGTAGAAGAACCCAACGCCCGTCGCGGTGGAGAAAGCGGTGTGCAGCGCGTCGTGAGCGGCAATGGACAGCTGCTGTACGTTAAACGTCAATCCGGGCATATCCATCGCAGCTTGCTGCACCCGTTCGGTCGGCCGACGGTGTTGCGCGAGCGCGATGCGCTCATCGGCCTGAACCTGCTCGACGTTTGCGTTCCGGAAATCGTTTTCTGCGGTGCACAGCGCGATCCGGTGCATAAATGGCGCGCATTGCTGATCACCAAGGCGCTGGACGGCTTCGAGGAAATCGAACACTGGTACGCTGGCGGTGGTCGCGAGCGTCACGGTGAGGCTGTGCATGATCGAGTGTTGAAGGAACTGGCCGAGAACCTCGCCCGTATGCACAAGGGCCGCTGGCAGCACAGCTGCCTTTATGCCAAGCACGTATTCGTGCGCGTCACCGGTGAAGGCGAGGCTGCCAAAGTTGAAGTGGCCTTGATCGATCTGGAAAAATGTCGGCAGCGTTTCACCGCCCGGCAAGCGGCTACTCATGACATGAAGCAACTGCGTCGCCACTCGTCGTTCAGCACGACGGACTGGCAAAAACTCGTCTACTTTTATAAGACGGCGTTTGGCAGCGCTATCAAGGGTTTATAGCAATGAAACTCGAAATTGCACGAGGTATATTTTTAATAGGAGCCTTGGCAGTTGCTTCACTGGCGGTGGCGGCTTGGGAGCAGCCCCGCACGCAAGTCCTCAGTTCAGTGAACGGCGACGCACACTGTCCATTGCCACGCGTTGCGAAGGCATCCGTGGCATCCCAACCCGATCATGATTTATTGCTGTTCATGTTCGGACTTTCTCAAGGATTGAGGCCACAAAGTTGAACAGATTGAAGCCCAAATAAAAGGCCTCGCTAATGCGAGGCCTTTTTTTATTCCCGACTTTCGAGCCTTGCACCGTCCATGTGGGAGCGAGCTTGCTCGCGATGACGGTGGCACATTCAGCGATGAGGTGACTGTTACACCGCTATCGTCGGAACGCCGCCCGGACCAAGCTCGCTCCCACAGGTTATGTGTGTTCCCTAGGGTTTATCGGGTTTGGCCAAAAGCGTGTAAACACACGGCAGCACAAACAACGTAAATAACGTCCCGATCGACATCCCCGTGGCGATCACCGTGCCGATGTCGAACCGGCTGACGGCGCCCGCCCCCGTGGCGATGATCAACGGCACCATGCCGAACACCATCGCGGCAGTGGTCATCAACACCGGACGCAGACGAATGGCCGCCGCTTCCTCCACGGCTTCGCGCGGCCTCAGGCCTTTGTCCTTGCGTAACTGGTTGGCAAATTCGACGATCAGGATTCCGTGCTTGCTGATCAGCCCGATCAACGTCACCAGGCCGACCTGGGTGTAGATGTTCATGCTCGACCAGCCCAGGAACAGCGGGATCAGCGCGCCACAGATTGATAGCGGCACGGTCACCAGAATCACCAGTGGATCGCGGAAGCTTTCGAATTGAGCGGCCAGTACCAGGAAAATGATCGCCAGCGCCAGGGCGAAGGTGACCCACAGCGCACTGCCTTCCTGGACGTATTGCCGTGATGCGCCGGCATAGTCGAAGGCGTAACCCACCGGCGCCTCTTCCCGAGCGATCTGGCGCACGGTGTCGATGGCTTCACCCATGCTGACCAGCGGCACCCCGGACAGGATGCCAGAGTTGAGTTGCTGGAACTGGTTCAACTGCCGTGGACGCGCCCGGTCGGTCACGGTAATCAGGGTCGACAAGGCCAGCAGTTGGCCTTGGGTGTTCTTGACGTAGTAATTGTTCAGCCAGTCAGGGTTGTCTCGGAAAGGTCGTTCGACCTGCGCGATGACTTTGTAGCTGCGACCTTCAATGGTGAAACGGTTGATCTCCGCCTCACCCAGCAACGTCGCGAGCGTCCCGCCCAGGTCCTGCATGGAAACCCCCATCTGTGCGGCCTTGGCGCGATCGATATCCACCACCACTTCAGGTTTGTCGAAGGCCAGGTCGACGTCGACGAAGGCGAACTTGCCGGACTCCATCGCGCGTTTTTTCACTCGGTCCATCACCTGCAGCAGCGACTCGTAATCGTTGGCTGAGTTGATGACAAACTGAAACGGCAACCCTTCGCCCGTGCCGGGCAAGGAGGGCAGGTTGAAACCGAAGATCTGCAACCCGGAGATGCTCTCCAGTTTGCGCTGGACCTCGGGCAGGATCGCCATTTGCGTACGGCTGCGTTCGTTCCACGGTTTGAGCAGGAAACCGCCGATCCCCGACTGTACACCGTTAAATCCATTGATCTGGAACGAGGAGTAATACTCGGGAAACTCCTTGAAGATCGTGATGAATTCGTCGGTGTAGGTGTTGAGGTAGTCGAGGTTGGCCGGTTGCGGGGCGTTGGCCAGCATGAAAATGATGCCCTGGTCCTCATCGGGCGCCAGTTCCGACTTGGTGAACTTGAGCAGCACCGGGATCAGGCACAGCACGATTACCGCAAACACCAGCACCACCGGCCGGGTGTTCAGGGTGCCGTGCAGCATGCTTTGGTAACGGCGCTTGAGGCCTTCGAAAATCAGGTCCAGGCGATGGGCGAGACCGCTGGGGTTTTCGTCGTGACGCAGTAAAAAGGCGCACATCATCGGCGACAGGGTCAGGGCGACGATGCCGGAGATCACCACCGCGCCGGCCAGGGTCAGGGCGAACTCCTTGAACAGCGCCCCCGTGAGCCCCGTCAGGAAGCCGATCGGCGCATAGACCGCCGCCAGGGTGATGGTCATCGAGACCACCGGCATGGCGATTTCCCGAGCGCCTTCGATGGCTGCATCCAGCGGCGTCTTGCCTTCTTCGATGTGCCGGTGGATGTTTTCCACCACGACGATGGCGTCGTCCACCACCAGGCCGATGGCCAATACCATCGCCAGCAACGTCAGCAGGTTGATCGAGTAGCCCATCATCTGCATGAAGAACATCACGCCGATCATCGACAACGGGATGGTGACCACCGGGATCACCACCGAACGCAGCGCGCCGAGAAACAGGAACACCACCACGATGACGATCAGCACCGCTTCGAACAATGTTTTGATCACCTCGTTGATCGAGGCCTGGATAAACAGCGTGGCGTCGTAGGCGATTTCACCTTTGAGGTTCGGCGGCAGTTGGGCTTCCAGGTCCGGCATGATCTTGCGCACTTCCTTGATCACGTCCAGCGGGTTGGCGCCGGGCGTGGCCTTGATGCCGATGTACACCGAAGGGGTCCCGCCGAAGGAGCTGATCGAATTGTAGTTTTCCGCACCCATTTCAACCCGCGCCACATCGCTGAGCAGCACGCGACTGTCACCCTCGACCTTGAGCGGAATCGCGGCAAAGGCTTCGGCGGACTTGAGCTCGGTATTGGCGTTGATGCTGGTGACGACGTACTCGCCTTTCACTTCGCCGGCGGCGGAGAGGAAGTTGTATTTGCGCACTGCATCGGTCACGTCGCTGGCACTCAGGCCGAAACCGGCCAGCTTGACCGGATCCAGCCACAGACGCATGGCAAATACCTGGTTGCCGAGAATCTCGGCTTCGGCCATGCCCGGCAGGGTCGCCAGTTTTGGCTGGATGACCCGCGACAGGTAGTCAGTAATCTGCGGGTTGCTCAGCTCCTTGCTGAAGAAGCTGATGTACATCAGTGCCGAGGCGTCGGCGGCTTCCTTGCTCAGCACCGGGTCTTCGGCGTCCTGAGGCAGTTGGTTCTTCACCTCGTTGGCTTTGGCCAGCACTTCGGTGAACAAGCGGTCGCTGTTGGAGCCGATGCGCGCGTAGATCGAGATCACCGAGAAGTTCTGGCGACTGACCGACGTCATGTAGTCGATACCTTCGGCACTGGCCAGACTTTGCTGCATCGGTTGGGTGATGTAGCCCTGAATGGTTTCGGCGTTGGCCCCGGGATAAGCGGTGGTCACCGTGATCAGGGCGTTTTCCATTTGTGGATATTGGCGCAGCGGCAGCTTGCTCCAGGCCTGGAAGCCCAGCAGCACAATCAACAGGCTGACCACGGTGGCGAGCACCGGGCGGCGGATGAACGGGTCGGTAAAAGCCATGGGGGTTCCTTGATCAGTCCGCGCGCGGCGGGCTGTTCTTCTCGGCTAAGGTCTTGTCGTCGCTGATCGCAATGTGTGCGCCGTTGTCCAGTTTGATCTGGCCGGCCGTGACCACTTTTTCGCCGTTCTGCACACCTTTGGTGATCATCACTTGCCCATCGCGGCGCTCACCGGTTTCGATGAAACGCCGTTCGGCGATCAGGATCGGTTGGCCCTTGTCGTCTTTTTCCAGGCTGCCGTCTTCGGCTTTTTTCTGCGCGACGACATAGAGCGAGTTGCCGTACAGCGTGTAAGTGATCGCGCTTTCCGGCACGACGATGCGCGGCTGCGGGTCGGGCAACAACACTTGCAGGCTGGCGAACATCCCCGGCAACAGTTTGCCGTCGGGATTGGCCAGGGTCGCGCGGACCTGGACATTGCGCGTACTGTTTTCGACTTTCGGGTTGATCGCGCTGATGGTGCCGGGGAAGGTTTGTGTCGGGTAGGCCGCGACAACGATCTGTACCGGCTGGCCAAGGGCGATCTTCGGTATCGCCTGTTCGGGCACGAAGAAGTCTACATAGAGGCTGCTGAGGTCTTGCAGGGTGGCGATCATGGTGCCGCTGGCCACGTAGTCACCGACGTCCACCTGACGAATGCCGATGGTTCCGCTGAACGGCGCGACGATGCGTTTTTTCTCAAGCGAAGCCTTGAGCTGATTGACCGTGGCCTTGTTCTTTTTGAATATCGCCGATAGTCGGTCGAACTCGCCTTTGGAAATCGCCTGGCTGCCCACCAGCTGGCTGCCACGGTTGTAATCCACTTGGGCCAGTCCGAGGTCGGCGAGGGCGGTTTCCAGCAGGGCGGTTTCCACGGCGCTATCGAGTTGGACGATCGGCTGACCGGCCTTAACCTTCTGCCCCGACTCGAACTGCACATCCGTGACGGTGCCGGCGATTTCCAGGCTCAGGTCGACGCCTTGCAGTGCCTTGAGGGTGCCAACGGTGGGCAGGCGGGCTTGCCACGGCCGTTCGGTAGCAGTGGCCACAGCAACACTGATCGCCGGTTTCGGCACAGCAAAGCCCTGAATCATCGTATAGATGGAGAAGGCTTTGTAACCGGCCAGGACCAGCACGATCAGCAAAACAACACCCAACATGATCAGCATGCGGCGACGCAGCATATTTCCACTTCCTTGGAGAAAATCAGGTGAGACAGTCGGGCACATTACTCCGAGTGTGGCGGGGATTCCAACTGGCAGAACTTACAGGTAGGCGTCACCCCGACCTGTAGCAGCTGGCGCAGCCTGCGTTCGGCTGCGAAGCCGTCGCAAATCCATGCAACGTGGTTTGTCTGATACACCGCGTCGTCGGATCTCACGACGGCTTCGCCGCCGAACGCAGGCTTCGCCAGCTGCTACAAAGGTCCGTGTTTAGATGAGGTGAAGGTGGTTGTCCCAGAGCCCTGCCGGCAGCTCCAGCGGTTTTGCAACCAGATCTGTCTGGCGGCAATCGTAGAACCGGCAGCGTCCTTGCCCCGAGGTCACGACAAAGCCATCGGCTACCGCGCCGACCCCGGCGCAATCGGGAAGCGGCGAGTCCAGGCGCACTTCACCGCTGTCCAGGTCCCAGATGAAAAAGCGGTTGCCCCGTGGCGCGGTCAACGCGACCAGGCGAAGTTCGCTGTGCACCGCGACACTGGCGGTGTAATGCCCCATGGCCTGCAACTGATGCTCAGGCACCGGGAAGGCCACGAATGGCTGGCCGGGACGCTTGATCGCCAGCAGTTCCGACGACTCGTGAGACGGCCCCATGAACTGCTGACCGGCGACGATGGTGCCGTCGCTGGCGATCCCCAAATGACGCACGCTGTTCATCGGCTGGGCGAGGGTTTCCTTGCTCAGCAGGGTGCCGTCGCGTCGCATCAGGACCAGGCTCGGTTCCATGGCATTGAGGTTCATCTCGACGCGGCTTTCGGCCTCGGTGCGAATGCCTCCATTGGCCACCACCAGGGTTTCGCCATCGGGCATCCACGACACCTGATGCGGGCCGACGCCGTGGGTCGAAATCTCGCCGCTGTGCACCAGCCGCTCACCTTCAAATTTATACACACCGAGCAAGCCGCGACCCGGATCGGAGGTGTCGTTCTCGGTGGCGTACAGCCAGTCGCCGCTTTTGTGAATCACCGCGTGACCGTAGAAGTGCCGATTCGGCAGCGAGGTCACGGTTTGCAGCAGCGTGCCGTCGCTCAGGTCGATCAGGTAACTCTCGGTGCCAGGACGACGGGCGACGAACAGCGCAATCGGCAGCGTCGGGTGGTTGATGATGTCGTGGCAACGCTGGCCGACCTGGGTGGCAAACACCCGGGTGCCGTCCAGCCGATAGCCGACGGCGTAGTGTTTGCCGTCGGTGTCGTCCCGCGCCGAGAGCAGCAGCGGGCTTTTGTCCTTTTGCTTGAACAGCGTCCAGCCGCCCAGTGTCATCGCACCCAGCAGCAAACTACCTAACGTCAGAGCCTGGCGTCGCAGCATGGAACTTGCCCTCATCAGTCACCGTCGTTGGCGTTGAAGCCCAGTTGGATGCCTAGCGCCTTGGCCAGTTCGCCTTCGTGCAGGCGGTGGACGACGTTGAGGCTGTCGTAGAGGTCGTTGAGTTGCTGGCGACCGGCATCGTCGTTGAGCATCTCGGTCAGCGAGCGCTGGTTGCTGGCGAACAGTTTCAGGGACGCGGCGTAAGCGGCGTCGATCTTGTCGGCTAAAGGTTTTTGCTCGCTCGGCAACAGGCCGCGCAGGCCTTTGTTGTCGACGCCTTCCCATACCGTTTTGGCGGCGGCGAGGCTGGCTTCGAGGCCGGTCAGGGACGACTGGCTGCGCCATGCATCGGCCTGAAACGGTTGTGGCACACCCTTTGTCTGACGGCCCATCGGCGTGCCGAGTTTTTTCTTCAGGCTGTCGAGGGCGGTGACTTGCACGCGCAACAGATCGGCGATGGCTTCGTGGGAATCGGCGTAGCGCTGGTTCGGGAATTTGCTCAATTGCGCGAGCATGCCGTCGGTGTTGTTCCAGGTTTTCAGGATCTCTTCGGCCAGCTGTTTCTGACGCTCGCCAATCGCTTTCAGCAGCGGGCAGTATTTGGCTTTCTGTGCGTCGTTGGCCACGTCTGGCTTGCTGTCGAACAGGATGTATTCGTAGGCGGAAAGGCCTTGAACCACAACGCTGGACTTGGCCAGGGCAGCGGCATCGATCTGCGGCTGTGCGGTGACCAGTTGCTCGACCTGACGGCCGACGAGGTTTTTCTTGTCCGGCCAGAACTGCACCTGCCAGGCGCGATTGCCTTCGGCCAGCGGCCCGATCAGCAGCGGTTGCAGCTCGGCCCAGGCTTTCTGCGCGTGCAGGAAGTCGGCGCGGGCGGTGTCGAGGTTTTCCTTGCCTTCGCAGTAGGCCAACGCACTGACGGCCAGTTGGCGATCGGCTTCAACCCAACGCGTGTAGGTCGGCAGGATCACCGACTTGGCGATGGCCGCCGACGTGACGGCCTGCGGATCCTGAGGCGAACAGGCGCCCAAGGCTAGCGCGGCAAGGCTGGTGAACAACAATTTGGGACGGAACATGTCGGGCTCCCGCTATGGAATACGTATTAAAGGGAATTCAAGAACGCCAGCAACGCAGCGCGCTGCTCGGCATTGAAAGACAAAACCTGTTGTTGCGCCGCTGTTGCTTCGCCGCCATGCCAGAGCACGGCTTCGAGCAGATTGCGGGCGCGGCCATCGTGCAAAAACTGGGTGTGGCCACTGACCGCCTGTGTCAGGCCGATGCCCCACAACGGCGGGGTGCGCCAGTCGCGGCCGCTGGCCTGGAATTCGCTACGGTTGTCGGCCAGACCGTCGCCCATGTCGTGCAGCAGCAGATCGCTGTAAGGGCGAATCACTTGATTGGCCAGTTCAGGTTCTGCGGCGTTGGCGGCGGTGGTGTATTTCGGGGTGTGGCAGGACTGGCATCCAGCCTGGAAAAACAGAGTCTTGCCGGCCAGCACCTCGGGGGCGCTGACATCGCGGCGGGCCGGTACGGCGAGGTTACGGCTGTAGAACAGCACCAGGCGCAGGATGTTGTCGCTGACTTCCGGCTCGCCATCCGGGCCATTGCCATTAGGTGCCTGTTTGCAGGCGGTTTGCGCGTCGGTGCAGTCATCAATGGGTCTCAGGCTGGTGGTGAGGCCCATGTCACCGGAAAACGCATGAACATTCTGTTGATTGAGGTTTGGTTGGCCGGCCTTCCAGCCAAATCGCCCGAGAACGGTTTTTTGCTGCGCGTCATCCCAGACCCGGTTCGGGCGTCCGGCGATGCCGTTTTTGTCTTTTGCCTGAGCCTCGGCATTGGCAAGGATCGCTTCGTCGGGAATCGCTTCGAGCAGGCCGAGGCCAATCATTGGCGGTGCAACCCTGGCCGAGAAACGGGTGTCAGGGTGCATCGGGCCGTAGCCGAGTTGGGTGATTTGCAACGTCGGCTTGCGCAACTCGACTTCGGTGCCGTCCTTGAAACGAATCGGAACGGGCGTGTAATCGACGCGCACTTTGCCTTCCGGCACGACACCCGGCACGGACATGTCCTGGAATTGTCCGCCGTAGACCGGCTCCGGGACGACACCGAGTTGCTTGATGACGTTGGCATACGCCGGCGTATCGGGAATCGACAGGCGCACCAGCATCGACACGGCGTTCTGCGCATCAGGCGTGGGCGGATGACCGCGGCCGTCCTTGATGTGGCAGCCCTGGCACGCGTTGGTGTTGAACAACGGCCCGAGGCCATCCCGGGCGGTGGTGGTCGACGGCGCGATCACCCAGGGATTACGGAAAAAACTGTTGCCGACACTGAAGTCCACGCGCCGTGACGGCGGCAGATTGGCGGACGGCAGGGAAAATGAGTTCTGATCGGTCTTGCGCACGGTTGCGCTGCCACCGGACCGGGCTTCACCGGGTTCGGCTTGGGTAAAGCGCGGGGCGTCATCGCAGGCACTCAGGCCCAGGGCCAGAAACAGTGCGGACAAGCGAAGAGGCAGCGAGGGCATCGGACATCCTGCAGGACGAGCAAAACAAGGGGCGCAAAGTCTAACAGGGCAGGGGAGATTGAATAAGAGGAATTATCGTTTGGTTGATGTGGAGCAGGGTTTTTCTGGAAAACCGCAATCCCCTGTGGGAGCGGGCTTGCTCGCGAAAGTGGTGTTTGCCGCACTGGAGATGTTGTCTGTGATGGCCCCTTCGCGAGCAAGCCCGCTCCCACATTTTGACTGGTGTGAAACCCGATTTTGGGCAGGGATAAAAAAGGCGACCTGCGAAGGTCGCCTTTTTATTCAGCCAGCGTTGATCAGAACTCGTGATCAGCGTTGTCCGGGTTCAGGTCACTGATGCCCAGTTTGCCAGCGGCGGCTTCGATCGAACCGGTCTGCTTGACCAGGGAAGCGATAGCGTCGCGGACGATCTGGTTGCCAGCGGTGTTGCCGGCGGCGATCAGTTGGTCGTAGTGCTCACCCTTGTTGGCGTGATCGACCATGATCTGGATTTTGGCTTCGGTGGCGGCCAGGTCGGCTTTGAGCGCGGTGTCGGCAGCGGGGTCGGCTTTGGCCACCAGGGACGACAGGCTGGCGCCGGTCATTTTGGTGCCGTCGACGCGGGTGTATTCGCCCAGGTACACGTTTCGAATGCCTTTGGCATCGTAGAAGTGCGAGTTGTGGGTGTTGTCGCTGAAGCAATCCTGTTCGTCTTCCGGGGAGTTGGCTTCCAGGGAAACCTTCATGCGCTCGCCCGCCAGTTCGCCCAGGGACAGGCTGCCCATGCCGAACAGCATTTTGCGCAGGCCGGATTCAGCTGGCTCGGCTTCCAGGGTGGCGCGGTAGTTGTCGGCCACGTTCGGCTTCCAGTTACCGACCATTTCTTCCAGGTCGCTGACCAGCAGTTGGGTCACGGACTTCAGATAAGCGCGACGACGATCGTTATGACCGCCGGTTGCGCCTTTGCCTTCCAGGTAGTCGGAAGCTGGACGGTTGCCGGCGCCAGGGCCGGTGCCGTTCAAATCCTGGCCCCAGAGCAGGAATTCGATCGCGTGGTAGCCGGTGGCGACGTTGGCCTCGGAACCACCCAGCTCGTTCAGGCTGGCAAGTTTTGCCGGGGTGATGTCTTTCACATCGACCTTGTCTTCGCCGACCTGAACCTGGGTGTTGGCGATGATGTTGGCCGTGGCGCCCGGGTTACCCAGTGCGTGCTCGTAGGATTTGTCGACGTAGTCGATCAGGCCTTCGTCCAGTGGCCAAGAGTTCACCTGACCTTCCCAGTCGTCGATGATGGTGTTGCCGAAGCGGAACACTTCGCTCTGCAGGTAAGGAGCGCGGGCAGCGATCCAGGCAGCCTTGGCGGCTTTCAGGGTGTCGGCGTTCGGCTTGGCGAGGAAGGCGTCGACGGCGGTTTGCAGGGTCTTCGCGGTGGATTCGGCATCGCTGTAAACGGCGAAGACGATGTCGGCGTAATGCGCGACAACGGCTTTGGCCGCGGCTTCATCGACTTTACTGGCAGCGGCAGGTGCAGCCGCCGGGGCCATGGTGCTGGCGGCCGGAGTCGGTGCTTGCGCAGCGACAGCTTTGTCTTTGCCTTCGCCACAACCGGCGAGGGAAATAGCGATGGCCAACAGACTGGCGGTAGCCAGAGGCATACGAATCATGGCGAACATCCTGCTTCGAGAAGGGTGGAATGGCGCAGCAAGCGCGCAAAACTGCGACATAATGCAAATCTTTCGCATTATCTGTAAAGGGCTGTACCTGGAAATATTTCTTATTCAGGCGGGAGTTGTGTCGTAGATCAAGAGATCGCAGCCTCGTTTCACTCGACAGCTCCTACAGAGTGAAACGAGGCTGCGATCTTTTGATGTTTTACAAAATAGCCGCATTGCTGCGCTGGGCCTGTTTCAGATACGCGCTCAATTCCCGCGCCGGCAGCGGCTTGCTGTAGAGATAGCCCTGACCTTCGTGACAGCCCTCGGAGATGATGTAGGCCTCTTGCTCGGCGGTTTCCACGCCTTCGGCAATCACCTGCATGCCCAGGCTCTTGCCCAGCTGGATGATGGCCCGAACGATGGTCGCATCATCGTCGTCATCGAGCAGGTCCTGAACGAAGCTCTTGTCGATCTTGATCTTGTCCAGCGGCAGGCTTTTCAGATAGCTCAATGACGAGTAACCGGTGCCGAAGTCGTCGATCGCGATCAGCGCACCGGAGCGGCGCAGGCTCAGCAGGTGCTGTGCGGCCGTGCTGATGTCTTCCATCAGGCCGGTTTCGGTGACTTCCAGCTCCAGGCTGCGCGGTGGCAGGCGGTACATCTGCAGGAGGTTGTTGACCACCCGTGGCAACTCGGCGTGGTGCAGCTGCACTGTGGACAGATTCACCGCCATGCGCAGGTCGACGAAACCCTGGTCATGCCAGTCGCGCAATTGCTTGCACGCCTGATCCAGCACCCATTCGCCGATGGCGATGATGGTGCCGTTCTGCTCGGCCAGGGGGATGAACAAGTCCGGCGGAACCAGCCCGTGCTCGGGATGCTGCCAGCGAATCAGCGCCTCGACACCCACCACCCGGTGATCGCGATAGCTGATCTGCGGCTGGTAGACGAGGTAGAACTGGCCGCGGGCCAAGGCGTCGCGCAGGTCTTTTTCCAGCTCGCGACGGCGGCGCATCTCGGTGTCGACGCTGGCGATATAGAACTGATAACGGTTGCGCGAGCGAGTCTTGGCCAGGGTCATGGTCTGCTCGGCTTTTTGCAGCAGCTTCTCGGTGCTGTCACCGTCCTCGGGGAACAGGGTGATGCCGATGGTGGCGCGCAGGCGAATCTCCTGATGATCGAGGGCAAATGCCGCTTCCAGGTCATCGAGAATGCTTTGGGCCAGTTCGGCCGCTTCGTAGGGTTGTTCGATGTCGGCCTGAACCAGGGCGAACTGGTCGCCGCCGAGGCGGGCGAGGGCGCCAAGGCGTCCACTGTGAGCTCGCAGGCGATCGGCCAGGGCCAGCAGCAGTTGGTCGCCGGTCTGGTAGCTGAATTGTTCGTTGATGCCCTTGAAGTCGTCGAGGCCGACCACCAATACCGCGACCCGACGTTGCAACCTGCCGGCGTCTACCAGGATTTTGTCCAGTTGTTGCTGCAATTGCTGGCGGTTCGGCAGGCCGGTGAGGAAGTCGTACTGGGCCATGCGTAGCAGACTGTTTTCCGCTTCGTGGCGCAAATGGGTGTTGCGCTCGATTGACTCGAGCAACTGGTTGGCGGTGTTGATCCAGATCCCCAGTTCGTTCTTTTCATGCCCCTTGAGTAGCGGGATTTTGTGTGCGCTGGGGCGATCCGGATTGATTTCCGTGAGGTGTTCGATGATCCGCGACAGCGGCTTGGTCAGCAGCCAGTGATAGACCAGGTACAGCACCAGCCCCATGGCCATCGCACGCAACACGCCGGAGATGAAGATGATCACCGAACTGACGATGAAACCCTGGCCGTAGGTGGCGGTGTCGAGGGTGATGCTCAAGTCGCCGTAATACTCGCTGTAAGGGCCGCGACCCACCAGTTGGGTGGTGAAGGTGCGTTCCTTGCCGAGGATCAGGTCGGTCAGCCAGCGACTGTCGGAATGCTGCAGCTCGCGAGACTTTTGCGCGAGCATGGCTTCGTTGGGATGGCCAATGGAGGCCTTGCGCACAGCGTCGTCCTGAAACAGGCCTTCGATCACCTGCATGCCCATTTCCCGGTCCAGGCTGTAGACGGCCTGGGTCGAGGGGTCGCGGAACATGTCGAGGATGCGTTGGGCATCGCTGGCCACGGCCTGGCGTGTTTTATAGGCATCGAAAACGATCTGCGCGCAGCTCAAGACCACACCGACGATCAATGCCGAGAGGAGCACGACCCGAAGCAACTTCACCGACAAGCTGTTCTTGAGTTCCAGCTTCAAAGAGTCATTCCTTGTTCCGTGCGGGTAGCGTCAAGTTGCCGTGAGTATTGGCAATCCGGTGATGGCAGTCAAAGGGACAATCAATCACATGGGGTTTTGCCTGTAGCTTGGCCGAAATGCTGTGGTTTGGACTATTTGTGCTGTTTGTACTGTGTCGGTTGTTGGGTCCTTCAACTTGAGGGGGATTTCGACATATTTTCCGTTTGGTTGATGTTAGACGGCTGTGGCGTTGGGGCAAGGGGCTGAAGGCTGGTTTCATCGTGGGAAATCGCCCTGGTTTCTGCGGATGTACACGTTTTGAATGTGGGAGCTTGCTCGCGATGGCGGCCGCACAGGCAACGGATGCGTCCGTTTAAACAGCGGTAAAAAAACCAGACCTTTCCCACAAAGTTTTCAGGTTGCCTGTCGGAAGCGGGGTCAATAACATTTTGGCTGTCGCTGAAAATCAGCGATCGGGAGTGAGATCCTCGACTAAGCAATTGGAAACCAGCGCTAGGCCCTCCATAATTGCCGCCAGCTCCAGGCTGTCAGCAATTGTTTATGGCGGCTGTGTGCGGGCGGACTTCGGTCCGGCCGGGTTCCTTTTGCCGGTGATCTCACCCTGCACATAGCTGCCACCTCTTCTTCGAGTGAGATCGGGAATCGATGGCACCAAACTCAAAAGGAAATGTAAGTGGATAAATTAATCCCCGATCCCCCCTTCAACAGCTCCAAACCCTACAACCCCAGCCCCATGTACCTGATCTCCCCGGACATGAACACCGAAACCCTCCTGGCCCACGCCTGTGAGTCATTGGCCTCGGCAAGTGTTCTGGCCAGCGATTTCGCCACCTACCTGAGCGGCTCCCAGCGCAGTACGGCGTTGGCCATTGCGCAGATCGTCATGCTGGCGGACCTTGCTGTGAATAGGGCTTTGGATATCGTCGACCCACAGGGCTAGGCATTCCGTCAGGTTGACCGTGTCATCGTTCTTCGCGAGCAAGCCCGCTCCCACCTTTGAAATGTATTCCCCCTGTGGGAGCGAGCCTGCTCGCGAAGGCGGCCGCCCAGGCACCACATTTCCACCGCCCATAAAAAAACCCGACCTAAGCCGGGTTTTTTATGGGTATCGATCTTAAGCGGTGAAGGTTTTGCCTTCGAACTGCTCAGCCACGAATTTCCAGTTGACCAGGTTCCAGAACGCTTCGACGTATTTTGGACGAAGGTTGCGGTAGTCGATGTAGTAAGCGTGTTCCCAGACGTCGCAGGTCAGCAGCGGGGTGTCGCCGTTGGTCAGCGGGTTGCCGGCGCCGATGGTGCTGGCCAGGGCCAGGGAACCGTCAGCCTTTTTCACCAGCCAGCCCCAACCGGAACCGAAGGTGCCGATGGAAGTCTTGCTGAATTCTTCCTTGAACTTGTCGAACGAACCGAAGGCTGCGTTGATCGCGTCAGCCAGTGCGCCGGTTGGTTGACCTCCGGCGTTTGGCGCCAGGCAGTTCCAGTAGAAAGTGTGGTTCCAGACCTGAGCGGCGTTGTTGAAGATACCGCCCGAGGAAGATTTGACGATTTCTTCCAGAGTCTTGCCTTCGAACTCGGTGCCTGGCACCAGGTTGTTCAGGTTCACGACATAGGTGTTGTGGTGCTTGTCGTGGTGGTATTCCAGAGTTTCCTTGGAAATGTGCGGCTGCAAGGCATCGTGTGCGTAAGGCAGCGGCGGCAATTCGAAAGCCATGATGATTCTCCTAATCAGGTCAGTTGCGGTGAGCGCAAGGCCGATCACGGGCGGCCAGACAAGCGCCGGGGAGTTTGTACTCTTTGCGGCGCATCGGATCGGATCATAGCACCGGGGGTGCGGCATAACCACGCAACAACTGTGTGGAATAGAGGTTCCAGAGCCTTTTGGAATAATCAGCTGGCGACGATTAATTGAAAGGCCACTGTGAACATCATGACCGCCACCAGCATATCGAGAATTCGCCAGGTACTTGGCCGAGCCAACCATGGCGCCAACCACGCCGCGCCGAGCGCCAGGGTGAAAAACCACAGTAACGACGCACTGGCCGCGCCCACCACATAAGCGCCGGGCTCTGTTTGTTGGGCACCGAGAGAGCCGATCAGCAACACGGTATCCAGATAAACGTGCGGGTTAAGCAGCGTTACGGCCAAAGCACTGAGCATCACCGCGCGTAGCGAGCGCACCGTTTGGTTTTCGCCCTGTTGCAGGCTCTGTTTCGAGCAGGCCCGACGCAGCGCCTGACTGCCATACCAAATCAGAAATACCGCGCCACCCCAACGGGCGACTGCCAATAGAGTCGGGTTTTGCGCCAGCACGGTCGCCAGGCCGAACACGCCAGCGGCGACTAACAGTGCATCGCACGTTACGCACAACGCCGCCACCGGAAGGTGATGTTCACGCCTCAGGCTCTGAGCCAACACAAACGCATTCTGAGTACCGATCGCCATGATCAGCCCCGCGGCCACCAACAGGCCGTTCACATAGCTTTGCCACATAAGATGTTTACTCCGCGTTGGCCGCCAGATCCCGCAGCACGTGCAGGGCGCGTTCGGTATCGGCCTGGCCGACGAATAAATGGTCGTGGTAATAGCCGGCGATCACGTTGCAGCTGATGCCCGCCTGGCCTAATGCCGTGGCGAACGCGGCGGTCAGGCCGACGGCTTCGAGGGCCGAGTGCACGTTCAAGGTGATCCAGGCCGCGACGTAATCGAAACTGAATCCGGCCTTCTCGGCGTGGGAACGTTCCAGAATCACTGTCAGACCTTCCTGCTCGCGAAAGCTGCCGACAATCTCAAGGCCTGCCGGCAACTGGCCGTCGCGCAGGGTGCAGAACACGTATTCGCCGACGTTGAGTTGCGGGCTCATGCTGCGCAGCAAGGTTGCTAATGAAGTTTCGCCAGCCATGTCGATGATCCTTGTTCAAGAGTTCTTGCTGGCTATTCTCCGGTGTCAGGCTGTATAAGAAAAACCAATCATGCTGATCGCTCATTAGGAAAACTGATGTTCGACTATAAATTGCTTTCTGCCTTGGCCGCGGTGGTCGAGCAGGCCGGGTTCGAACGTGCGGCTCAGGTGCTCGGTTTGTCGCAATCGGCGATCTCCCAGCGCATCAAATTGCTCGAGGCGCGGGTCGGCCAGCCGGTGCTGGTGCGGGTGACACCGCCGGCCCCGACCGAAATCGGCCGACGGCTGCTCAACCATGTGCAGCAGGTGCGTTTGCTTGAACGGGACTTGCAAACCCTGGTGCCGGCACTCGATGAAGAAGGTCTGCCGGAACGTCTGCGCATCGCCTTGAATGCCGACAGTCTCGCCACGTGGTGGGCCGTGGCGGTCGGGGATTTTTGCGCGGAACAGCATCTGCTGCTGGATCTGGTGGTCGAAGACCAGACCGTCGGCCTCAAACGCATGCGCGCCGGTGAAGTCGCGGCGTGCGTCTGCGCCAGCGAGCGCCCGGTGGCCGGCGCGCGCAGCGTTTTGCTGGGGGCCATGCGCTACCGTGCGCTGGCCAGCCCAGCATTTATCGCCCGGCATTTTCCTGAAGGTGTACGCGCCGATCTGTTGTCGAAAACCCCCGCGTTGGTGTTTGGCCCGGACGATTTCCTACAGCATCGCTACCTCGCGTCCCTCGGCGTCGATGGCGGATTCGAACACCATCTATGCCCCTCGTCCGAAGGTTTCATCCGCCTCACGGAAGCGGGACTCGGTTGGGGCCTGGTGCCTGAACTGCAGGTGCGCGAGCAACTGGAACGCGGTGTATTGGTAGAGCTTTTGCCCGATAAGCCGATCGATGTGCCGCTGTACTGGCATCATTGGCGCAATGGCGGTCAGTTGCTGGGGTTACTCACCGATCAGTTGGTGCGTTCGTCGAAGCAATGGCTGGTGCCGTTGGACTGACGGGCAGCGTCAAGTCCTCACGCCTTACGCAATATGCAAAACGCAAAACGAAATATTCGGAGCAATTCATGAAGATTCTGGTAACCGGCGCAAGCGGCTTCATTGGCGGGCGCTTTGCGCGTTTTGCCCTGGAGCAGGGCCTGGACGTGCGGGTCAACGGTCGCCGGGCCGAAAGTGTGGAGCATCTGGTGCGCCGTGGCGCCGAGTTCATCCAGGGGGACTTGAGCGACCCGGAACTGGCACGCGACCTGTGCTCAGACGTCGAAGCCGTGGTGCATTGCGCCGGTGCGGTCGGTTTGTGGGGGCGTTATCAGGACTTCCATCAAGGCAACGTGCAGGTCACGGAAAACGTGGTCGAGGCCTGCCTGAAACAGCGGGTTCGGCGACTGGTTCACTTGTCGTCGCCGTCGATCTACTTCGATGGCCGCGATCATCTGGGTCTGACCGAAGAACAGGTGCCCAAGCGCTTCAAGCATCCCTACGCCGCGACCAAATACCTGGCCGAGCAAAAGGTTTTCGGCGCTCAGGAGTTCGGCCTCGAAACCCTGGCCCTGCGCCCGCGTTTCGTGACGGGGGCTGGTGACATGAGCATCTTTCCGCGGCTGCTGAAAATGCAGCGTAAAGGACGGCTCGCGATCATCGGCAACGGCCTGAACAAGGTTGATTTCACCAGCGTGCAAAACCTCAATGAAGCGTTGCTCAGCAGTTTGCTGGCCAGTGGTTCGGCCTTGGGCAAGGCCTATAACATCAGCAACGGCACGCCGGTGCCGTTGTGGGACGTGGTCAATTACGTGATGCGCAAGATGGATGTCCCACAGGTCACGCGCTACCGTTCCTACGGATTGGCCTACACCGTAGCGGCGCTCAACGAGGGGGTGTGCAAGTTGTGGCCGGGTCGTCCCGAACCGACCCTGTCGCGCCTGGGCATGCAGGTGATGAACAAAAATTTCACCCTGGACATCAGCCGCGCCCGGCATTATCTGGACTACGATCCGAAAGTCAGTCTCTGGACCGCCCTCGATGAATTCTGCGGCTGGTGGAAGGCCCAGGACATCCGCTGACGCGCGGGTTAGCGCCGCCACACTGAACCGAGTTCGGGGTTGAGGGTCAATCGATGCGGCCGTGGGGGTTATACTGCGCCGCATCAAGCCATCACCGCGTTCCACAAAGGTTGACTCAATGTCCATGCGTAACGATGCCAACGACGACTTCGACGATGTGCCGAGCCTGCGTGCCGACAGCCTCGACGACGATGATTTTGTGCCCACTGCTCGCACCACCGTGCATTCGCGGCCCGCGCCAGTCGTCAAAGTCAAAAGCGCGAGCACCGGCCCGCTGTGGGCGCTGGTTGGCGCCTTGTTCTTTGCTTTTGCAGGCCTTGCCTGGTGGAGCTTCCAGCAGCTTTCGCTGATGGAGCAGCAGTTGGTGGCGACCCAGGAAAGTTTCGCGCGTATCAGTGAGGATGCGGCGGGGCGCTTGCAGGACATTTCCGGCAAGGTTGTCGCCAGTCAGACCAACGTCAGCAGCGACAGCGAAGCCTTGAAGCTGCAAATCAAACAGCTGGAAAGCAAGCTCCAGGATCAAAGCAAACAACAGCAAGGCGTTGTCGGCCAGACCACCGATCTGGACAAACGCCTGGCGCAGATGAGTGCACAGACCACCGATCTGGATAAGCGCTTGGCGCAGATAACCGCGCAAGGCACCGAACAACAGACCGCCACCATTCAATTGCAGGCTCAGGTCAAAGTCTTGAACAGCGATGTAGCCGTGCTGAAAAGCAACCCGGCGGACACAGACAAATTCGACGCACAGCTAAAAAGCCTTGGCTCCGACATCGTTGCACTGAAGAAACAAGGCAACCCGAGCGCCGCCATCGAGCGTCTGGAGCAGGAAGTCATTGTCCTCAAAAGCCAACAGGACAATCGCCCGGCCGCGACGCCAGGCGGGACCAATACCGCCGAGTTCGACGCCTTCCGTAGCCAGGTCACCCGCAACATCAACACCCTTCAGGCGCAGATCCAGAATTTGCAGCAGCAGCTGCGCGCCCGGCCTTGAACCATGAATCACTCCCGGATTTCCCGGGAATGATTTCCTTACACACTGCCATTCGCTGAATATCCATACATACCCCATTGCCGTCTACGCTCTTGAAACACCAACAAGAACGAGGGATGCGCAATGGGGTTTTTGCATAGGTTGGCCTTGCTGGGCGTGTATTACAGCCCTTGAATGGTGGTGCCTGACACACCGCTTTCGCGAGCAAGTCGAATCGTCGCACCGCCGTTCCCACAGTAGATCTTCAGTGATCACAGCATTTGTGTACGACGGAGATCCAATGTGGGAGCGGGCTTGCTCGCGAATGCAGGCGACTCGGTCCGTCTATCGAACCTTATCCTCGCGCCCCCGCAACACCATATTCGGCATGGCAACCGCCGCCGCCAGCCCCAGCAGCGATACCGCCGCGCTGACCATCAGCAAATGTTGAAAGGTCAGCAGCAGCTCGGCGCGCAAGGCGTTCTGCGCATCCCCCGGCGCGGCGTTCAAACCATCGAGCAAGACGTTCCCCGAACTGCCCTCGGCAATCATCGACGAGCCGGCCAGGTGGGCAAAACTTGAGTCCTGCAACAATGCCAACAGCAGTGCTGACATCAAGGCCACACCCACCGCACCGCCCAGTGAGCGGAACAGGTTGGTGGTGCTGGTGGCGACACCGATGTCCCGTTGTGCCACCGAATTCTGCGTTCCGACCAGGGAAGTCGGGAACTGCATGCCGCTAGCGATCCCGCTGAGCAACATAAACAGACTACTGAGCACAAATGCCTGGGGAGGACTGAACGCCATACCGAGAATCGAGATCGGCATGATTAGGGCCCCGGTCAGAATCATGGGTTTGTAGCGCCCGGTCACCGAGGTTCGGCGGCCGGCGAAATACGCGCCAATCGGCAAACCTATCGCCAGCGGCAACAGGTGCAACGCGGCGCTGTCGGCCCCGGCGCCGGTAACGCTCTGGAAGCGCAGCGGCATCAACACAATCAGCGAGATCGCCTGGAAACTGGTGAAGAAAATCGTGCACCAGCACAGGATCGCATTGTGATTGGCAAACAAATGCATCGGCAGCAGCGGCTCCCGCGCCCGGCGTTCATGCCAGACGAACAGCGCCAATACCAACACCGCACAACCGAGCAGGCCCAGCACTTCGGCACTGCGCCACGCATGGCCCTGACCGACCTGGGTGATGCCCAGCAACAAGGCGGTCAAGCCGATGATCATCAGCAACGTGCCGAGGTAATCGATGATCGGTTTGCGTTGTGGCACTGGCAAACCCACCAGCGTTCGATTGGCCACCAGCCAGGCACCGAGGCCCAACGGAAGATTGATCAAGAACACCCAGCGCCACGACAGGTACTCGGTCATGTAACCGCCGAGTACCGGGCCGGCCACGCTGGCCACGGCGTACATGCTGCTGAAATAGCCTTGATAGCGGCCGCGTTCCCGGGGCGGCACGATGTCGCCAATGATCGCCTGGCTGACCGAAATCATCCCGCCGGCGCCGATGCCTTGAAGAATCCGCGCCAGCACCAGCTGCTCCATGCTCTGGGCCATGCCACAGAAAAGCGAAGCGACCGTGAACAACCCCATGCCAAACAGCATCAACTTGCGACGCCCGTACAGATCACCCAATTTGCCGTAGATCGGCACGGCCACCGTCATCGCCACCATGTAGCCGGAAATCACCCAGGCGAGCAGGCTGACGTCCTTGAATTGTGCGGAAATGGCCGGCATCGACACCGCGACGATGGTCTGGTCCAGCGCGCCCAGAAAGATTGCCAGCATCAGGGCGATCAACACGCTGCGAATGGCCGGTTTGGGCGTTTCAGGCTGGTTGAGATTGGTCACGGGTTAGAACCTGCGGACAGTGATTGACCCGCAAGGAGCAAGGCGAGCGGGGATGCTCGCCAGTGTAAGTCGATAGCAGGCTATTCGATAGCCTCGTACGGAAGGCCGACGTAATTTTCTGCAATGGTTTTTCGACCAGCCTCGGAGTCGACGAAGTACGCCAGTTCCGACTCGGCGATGCGCTGACTGAAGGCGTCGTTATCCTCGAAACGGTGCAGCATCGAGGTCATCCACCAGGAAAACCTTTCGGCTTTCCACACCCGGCGCAAACAGACCTCGGAGTACTTCTCCAGCAAATCCACACGGCCTTCTCGGTAAACCTTCAGCAGAATGTTGAACAGCGTACTGACGTCGCTGGCCGCCAGGTTCAGGCCCTTGGCGCCGGTGGGTGGGACGATGTGCGCAGCGTCGCCGACCAAAAACATCCGCCCGTACTGCATCGGTTCGACGACAAAACTGCGTAACGGCGCGATGCTTTTTTCGATGGAAGGTCCAGTGACCAACGACGCTGCCAACGCGCCAGGCAGACGGGATTTGAGTTCATCCCAGAAGCGTTGATCAGACCAGTTCTCGACGTGCTCGTCGGCCGGCACCTGGAGGTAATAGCGGGTGCGGGTGGCCGAACGCATGCTGCACAGGGCAAAACCGCGCTCATGCCTGGCATAAACCAGCTCTTCGTGAACAGGCGGGGTATCGGCAAGAATCCCCAGCCAGCCAAACGGATAGACCCGCTCGAACACGTTCAGGCACTCGGCAGGAATCGCCTGCCGGGCCACGCCATGGAAACCGTCGCACCCGGCGATGTAGTCGCAATCGAGTCGATACAGCTCGCCGTCCTTCTCAAAAGTCACGAACGACTCTTCGGTTTTCATCCCGTGAGGAACGACGTTGCTTGCCTCGTAAATCGTCTGCGCACCGGCCTCCCGACGAGCGGCCATCAGGTCGCGAGTGACCTCGGTCTGACCGTAGATCATCACCGTTTTGCCACCGGTCAGGGCTTGCAGATCGATGTGTACCCGGCGTGCGTCGAGGGCCAGTTCGAAGCCTGTGTGGACCAGCCCTTCGGCGTCCATGCGCTGCCCCACCCCAGCCTGGCGCAACAGCTCTACCATGCCTTGTTCGAGGACGCCGGCACGGATTCGTCCAAGCACATAGTCCGGGGTCTGGCGTTCGAGAATGAGGGTGTCGATGCCGGCGTTGTGCAGCAATTGACCGAGCAATAAACCGGACGGACCGGCGCCGATGATGGCGATTTGGGTTTTCAGCGTTTTCATTGTTTTTATGACTCGCAAGCTTCACGCAACCAGGGCCGGTGAATAATTTTTATGGATCGAGTGCTTGCATTTTTCTCTCGCGAGTCTGTCAATTGAAGGGGAAAACTGAGCCGATACCTGTACATTCTGCCAATCGGTGCGATTATCGCCCGCCTACCCCCGAGGCCTGGATTGAAGTGATGAACAAGCCTGACCTACCTTCGATTCCAGTGTTCAAGCTCTACGGTGAAAGCCTGGATTGGCCGACCCCGGACTTGCTGCACTGTGAAACCATTTCCAAACGCAGCCGCGAACACCAATGGGAAATCAAACCCCACCGCCACGCCGATTTGTGCCAGCTGCTCTTCGTATTCAAAGGTCAGGCAGAGCTTGAAATCGAAGGTAAACGCACGCAATTGACTGAGCCGGCGATCCTGATCCTGCCGCCGTTATCGGTGCATGGCTATCGGTTTTCCGAGGACGTCGAAGGGTTTGTCGTGACCCTTGCCGCGCCGCTGGTCGCCCATCTTCAGGCGCAACTGGGCAACTCGGTGAACGCCCTGGCCCAAGCCGAAAGTTATCCGGCGGGCAAGCAAGGCGAATACCTCAACAGCCTGTTTTCAGCGCTGCAAGACGAATACACCGGCCACCAGCCGGCTCGCGAAATGCTCATGCATTCGCTAGTCAGCGTGATCATGGTGTGGGTCAGCCGCCAGGTGATTTGCCGTCGCAACGCCAGCCAGCGTCCGCAGCGTGCCCGGGAATATCTGAACGGTTTTATCCAACTGGTGGAAGAGACCTATCGTCAACACGTCAAGGTCGAGGACCTGGCCCATCGGCTGGGGATTTCCGTGTCCCACCTCAACGGCACCTGCCGTGAGCTGGCGGGACAACCGGCGTTGCAGATCATGCACGAACGTCAATTGCTGGAGGCCAAGCGCTTGCTGACCTACACCAGCATGACCATTTATGAGATGTCCGACGTGTTGGGGTTCTCTGATCCGACCAACTTCACGCGCCTGTTCCGGCGTCGAGTGGGGATTTCGCCCAAGGCTTTTCGCGACCGCTTGAAGGCCGATCAGGACAACGAGGCCTGATCCCCTTCGTTACTTGAGGGCATTGAGGGTCGCGTTGTGGGGAATGCAGCGTTCGAAGTTACAGCTCGCGAATTCACGGGGCAGTTGTCGCAACTGCTCGACGCGCCAGGCCGCCGTGCCATACAGCGCAAGCGTGGCCGCGCAGGTGATGAAAATCGCGAGGTATCTTCTTGTTTTGATGTTCATGGCGTTGACCTCTGAACGAATACCTTTCGGTATTACTTTGAGCATAGGTCAGCGCCTGTGAGTTGTGTAGGAGCTGGCGAAGCCTGCGATCTTCTGATCTTGTTTTTAATCTTCTGTGGCTCTGAAAAGATCAAGATCAAAAGATCGCAGCCTTCGGCAGCTCAGGTTTGCATCCCACGCCGGCTCTTCCGGGAATCTGAGCACCAGAAAATCCAGCATGCTGCGCAACGCCGCCGGCATGTGTTTGCGTGAGGCATACACCGCGTAAATGTTCATTTGCCGGGGTTCGGCGTGGGGCAGCAGGCGGATCAGTTCGCCGCTGTGGATATGCACGCCCGCCTGATAACTGGGCAGCATCGCCACCCCGGCGCCAGCCATCGTCGCGCGCAACAACGTGCTGGCTTCGTTGGCGCTGATGTTGCCCTGCACCGGCACTGACACCTGCTCACCGTCCTCCTCGAAATGCCAGAGGCTTTTGCCGAAGTAGGAGTGGGTCAGGCAATTGTGCTGGCTCAGATCCTCGACCCGCAGCGGTGTCGGGTGTTCGAGCAGATAAGCGGGGGAGGTGCAGATCACCGAGCGGCAGACGGTCAACCGCCGCGCGATCAGGTTCGGGTCCAGGTCGTTGCTGGTGCGGATCGCCAGATCGATGCGCTCATCCACCAGGTTCACCGTGCGGTCGAGCATCTGCATATCGATGCTCACACCAGGGTAACGTTTGACGTAAGCGGCCATGGCATCCGCCAGTTGTGCCTGACCGAACGAAGTGCTGACGCTGATGCGCAACAGGCCGCGTGGTGCCTCGTCCGGTTCGCTGACGGCGGCTTGCATGTCCGTGGACAGGTCGAGCATCTGCCGACAACGGGGCAGGATTTCACTGCCGGCAGCGGTCAGGCTCAGCTTGCGCGTGGTGCGGTGCATCAGGCGTGCGCCGACCCAATCCTCCAGCTCCGCCAGATAGCGCGAAACCACGGGCCGTGACAGGTCCAGGTGATCGGCGGCGGCCGACTGGCTGCCGAGGTCAACCACTGTGACGAACACCCGCATTGCTTGTAGACGATCCATCATTTGCTCACTTTCAGAAACAAACTATGTCCCAGCATCGCATTTTTTGTACTGAGTCATGCAACTAAGCTCTGTCCCCTGTAGGAGCTGATGAGTGAAACGAGGCTGCGATCTTTTGATCTTGCCTTTAAGAAGCAAAGTCACAAGATCGCAGTCTCGTTTCACTCGTCAGCTCCTACAGAGCCATCGGCCAACCCTGGCCATCGACAACGGAGCAACAGATGATCGGCTTCACCTCGCTTAAACGTATTTTGCTGGCCACCGCCACCCTCGGTTTCGCCGCCCACGCAGCGGCTGCATCAAGCCTGACCCTGGACGTCTACAACCCGGGCGACAAGGCGATCTTCCCGGTGACCTCGGTGTTGGTCAGCGGCGAGAAAGACGCGATTTTGGTGGATGCACAATTTGGCAAATCCCAGGCCGAGCAAGTGGTCGAAAAGATCCGCGCCAGCGGCAAGCAACTGACCACCATTTACATCAGCCACGGTGACCCGGATTACTACTTCGGCCTCGAGACCCTGACCGCCGCATTCCCCAACGCCAAAGTGCTCGCCTCGCAGCCGACCGTGGATCACATCCAGAAAACCGTCGACGGCAAACTTGCGTTCTGGGGGCCGAAAATGGGCGCCGACATACCGTCCAAAACCATCGTGCCGCAGGTACTCAAAGGCGACAGCCTGATGCTCGAAGGGCAGAAGTTGCAGGTGGTGGGGCTTGAGGGCAAGCAGCCGGACCGCACCTTTGTCTGGATTCCGTCGATCAAGGCCGTGGTCGGTGGCGTCGTCGTCGCGGAAAACATCCACGTGTGGATGGCTGACACCCAGACGCCGCAGTCCCACGCCGATTGGCTGACTACGCTGCATGCCATCGAAACCCTGAAACCGAAAACCATCGTGCCGGGTCATTACCTCGGTGAAAGCGCCCGTTCACTCGCCGCCGTGCAGTTCACCGCCGATTACATCAAGGCCTTCGACGAAGAAACCGCCAAGGCAAAGGACGCTGCCGCGCTGATCGCAGCGATGAAAAAACGCTACCCGAAGCTGGGTGAAGAAAGCTCGCTTGAACTGAGCGCCAAAGTCGCCAAGGGCGAGATGAAGTGGTAACCCGATTCACCTACTCTCACTGATCAACACTGGAGAACGTCATGAGCAAGATCGCAATCATTGGTGCCACCGGTCGTGCCGGTAGCCAACTGCTGGAAGAAGCCCTGCGTCGTGGTCACAGCATCACCGCCATCGCCCGCGACACGTCGAAGATCGGCCAGCGTGCTGGTGTGGTCAGCAAAAATGTGGATGCGCTCGACGCCGAAGCCTTGCAAGCGGCCGTTGCGGGCCATGACGTGGTGATCAGCGCTGCGCACTTCGCGACCCTTCCTGCCAGCGCCGTCATCGAGCCGGTGCAGAAGGCCGGCGTAAAACGTCTGTTGGTGGTGGGCGGTGCCGGTTCGCTGTTGCTGCCGGACGGAACCCGCGTCATCGACAGCGAGGGTTTTCCGCAGGCGTACAAGGCTGAGGCCAGCGCGGGTGCGCTGTTTCTGGAAAACCTTCGGCAGGAAAAAGAACTGGACTGGACCTTTGTGTCGCCGTCGGCAGAGTTTGTCGAAGGTGAGCGCACGGGGACGTTTCGGATCGGCAAGGATGATTTGCTGGTGAGTAGCGAAGGGCGGAGCTGGATTGCTTTTGCTGATTATGCGATTGCGATGCTGGATGAAGTGGAAGTGCCAAAGCACCCTCGGCAGCGGTTCACCGTCGGTTATTGAGCTCACTGAAAACCTGTGGGAGCGAGCTTGCTCGCGATAGCGGTGGGTCAGTCGACATATTCGTTGAATGATCAACCGCTATCGCGAGCAAGCTCGCTCCCACAGGATGCGCGCCAATCCTGCAGGGCTCAGCGGCTCTGAGCCTGCTCCACCAACCACCCCATCAACTCACGCAACTTCGGCGAAGGTCCAGGTTTCTCGGGGAAAACCAGGTAATACGCCAACCCCGTCTTCACCTTCAATTCAAACGGCATGACCAGCCGCCCCGCACTCAAATCGTCGCCAATCAGCGACCAATCCCCGATCGCCACGCCTGTCCCTTGGGACGCCATCGACATCGCCAGGTCCAGCGTTTCGAAATGCTGACCCTTGGCGACATTGCTCAAGCGAATATCGGCGGTGGCCAGCCAGGCCTTCCAGTCTCGTTCATCCCGGGTCGGGTGCAGCAGCATGTGCTGCTCCAGATCCTCCGGCGCCAGCAGCGGCACCGGACCTTCGAGCAACGGCTTGGAACAGACCGGCGTCAGCTGTTCATCAAACAAATGTTGAGACACCAATGAGCTGTCCGGCGGTGCGCCGTACATCACCGCGGCATCGAACTGCTCGCGATGAAAATCCACACCGTGTTTGACCGTGGTGGTCAATTCCACCGGCACATCCGGGCGCTCCCGTTGCCACTGCAACAACCGTGGCAACAGCCAGCGCATGACGCACGTCGGGGCCTTGAGTTGCAGGGTTTCGCGCTTCTCGCCGATCTGCTCCACCGCCTCGTCGATCAAGCCGAAAATCTGCTGGACCCGAGGCAACCATTCCCGTCCTTCGGCGGTCAGGTCAAGGCCCCGGGCCTGGCGAATAAACAGTTCATAACCCAGATGTTCTTCCAGCCCGGCGATCTGCCGACTCACCGCACCTTGGGTGATGTACAGCTGTTCAGCAGCACGAGTGAAGTTGCAACACTGCGCGGTAATCAGAAAAGTGTGCAGCGCCGGCAGGGGAGGCAATCGTTTCATTGGGATCCAAGGTATGACGTGAGGACATGGCTAGTATGACTTTTTATCCATTGTTGCGGCTACGTGTCGCCCGTTCCAATGAGGTCATCCCTGGACCTGCCCACTCATCATAAACACTGCGCAGGTCCGGCGTCTCAAACGAACAAGAAGGGCAAAGACATGGCGACGTGCGGCGAAGTATTGGTCAAGTTACTCGAAGATTACGGGGTTGAGCAGGTGTTCGGCATTCCCGGGGTTCACACCGTGGAGCTGTACCGCGGGCTGGCCCGTTCGAGCATCAACCACGTCACTCCGCGCCACGAACAGGGCGCCGGTTTCATGGCCGACGGTTACGCTCGCACCAGCGGCAAACCGGGTGTGTGCTTCATCATCACCGGCCCAGGCATGACCAACATCACCACTGCCATGGGCCAGGCCTACGCCGACTCGATCCCGATGCTGGTGATCTCCAGCGTGCAATCGCGCAGCCAGTTGGGCGGCGGTCGCGGCAAGCTGCACGAGCTGCCAAACCAGAGCGCATTGGTCGGTGGCGTGGCGGCGTTCTCCCACACCTTGATGTCGGCGGCTGAATTGCCGGGCGTCCTGGCGCGTGCCTTTGCACTGTTCCAGGCCGGCCGTCCGCGCCCTGTGCATATCGAAATTCCGTTGGACGTGCTGGTAGAAGAGGCCGATGACCTGCTCGCCAGCGTACCGGTGAACATCGACCGCGCCGGTGCCTCGCCGAGCGCAATCAGCCGCATGACCGCGCTGCTGGCCGGTGCCAAGCGCCCACTGATTCTCGCCGGTGGCGGCGCCATCGATGCCGCGGCCGAGTTGACTGAACTGGCCGAACTGCTGGACGCCCCGGTAGCCCTGACCATCAATGCCAAAGGCATGCTCGAATCCAACCATCCGTTGCTGATCGGCTCAACCCAAAGCCTGGTCGCGACTCGCGCTTTGGTGGCTGAAGCTGACGTGGTGTTGGCGATCGGCACCGAACTGGCCGAGACCGACTACGACGTGACCTTCGCCGGTGGGTTCGAAATTCCCGGCGCACTGCTGCGCGTAGACATCGATCCGGACCAGACCGTGCGCAACTATCCGCCGCAAGTGGCGCTGGTATCCGACTCCCGTAACGCTGCCCAGTCCTTGCTGAGCGCGCTGTCCCACAAGTCGTTGGCCGAGCGCCGTAACGATTGGGGCCAGGTCCGTGCCGCACGCTTGCGCGACGAACTGGCTGCCACCTGGGATGCTCCGACCCTGGCCCAGACCCGCTTCCTGGAAACCGTCTTGCACGAACTGCCAAGCGCAGTCTTCGTCGGCGATTCGACCCAACCGGTGTACACCGGCAACCTGACGTTCAACCCGGAACGCCCGCGTCGCTGGTTCAACTCGTCCACCGGTTACGGCACCCTCGGTTACGCCTTGCCGGCAGCGATTGGCGCCTGGCTCGGCGGCAGCGTTGAAAACGGCGCGCGTCCTCCAGTGGCGTGCCTGATCGGCGACGGCGGCCTGCAATTTACCTTGCCGGAACTGGCCAGCGCCGTTGAAGCGCGCACCCCGGTGATCGTCCTGCTGTGGAATAACCAGGGCTACGAAGAGATCAAGAAATACATGGTCAACCGCGCCATCGAGCCGGTTGGCGTCGACATCTACACCCCGGACTTCATTGGTGTGGCCAAGGCGCTGGGCTGTGCAGCCGAAGCCGTCTGCGGTGTCGAGCAACTGCGCAGCGCTCTGCGCGCAGCTGCCGATCGCCAGGGGCCGACCCTGATTGAAATCGATCAGGCTGTGTGGATGAAGGCGGTGTCGAAATGACTTTCCGCATGACTTTCCCAACGGCACTCAACGGCCTGTTTATCGACGGCCAATGGTCCGCCGGCAACGAACACCTGCGCGTGATCAACCCGGCGACCGAAGCCCTGTTGACCACCGTGAACGGTGGCGATGAACATGCAGTCGATCAAGCCGTCACTGCCGCATCCAATGCCTTCAAGGAATGGTCGAAAACCACCGGCGCCGAGCGCGGTGCGATCCTGCGCAAAATTGCTGCGGGCGTGCAGGCCGGTCGCGAACAGTTGATGCATTTGCAGTCGAGCAACAACGGCAAGCCGCTGTTTGAAGCCGCCATCGATGTCGACGACGTGATCGCCACCTTCGAGTACTACGCAGGTTTAGCCGAAGGTCTCGATGCCAAGCAAGACAGCAATGTGGAGCTGCCAACCGACGACTTCAGCGCTCGTGTGCGCCGCGAACCCTGCGGTGTGGTCGGCCTGATCGTGCCGTGGAATTTTCCGATGGTTACCACCGCCTGGAAACTCGCCCCGGCCTTGGCCGCCGGTTGCTGCGTGGTGCTTAAGCCGTCCGAAGTGACACCGCTGCCAGAACTGGAACTGGCGACGATCATCGCCGAGGCCGGTCTGCCCAAGGGTGTGTTCAACCTGGTCTGCGGTACCGGCCTGGCGGTCGGCGCGCCGTTGTCCGCTGATCCGCGCATCGCCAAAATCTCCTTCACCGGCAGCAACGCCGTCGGCGTGCAGGTCATGCAGCGTGCGGCGGAAACCGTCAAAGGCGTGAGCCTGGAACTGGGCGGCAAATCCTCGCTGCTGGTGCTCAAGGACGCCGACCTCGAATTGGCCGTCGAAGTGGCCTGTGGCGGCGGTTTCTTCAACGCCGGGCAGATGTGTTCGGCCACCAGCCGCGTGCTGATCGCCGATGAACTGGCGGACGAATTCCTCATCCGTTTGAAGGCCCGCGCCGAAGCCATTCGTGTAGCCGACCCGTTCGACCCGAACGTGGAAATGGGCGCACTGGTCAATCAGGCGCAATACCAGCGTGTGCTGGGCCACATCGATCGTGGTTTGAGTGCTGGTGCCAAGCTGGTTTGCGGCGGCAATCGCCCGGCGGACTTGTCGCGCGGCTATTTTTTGCAGCCGACGATTTTCACCGAAGTGCCCCTCGACAGTGCGCTGTGGTGTGAAGAGATTTTCGGTCCGGTGATCTGCGTACGCAGTTTTGCCACCGAGGCCGAGGCGATTGCCTTGGCCAATGACAGCCAGTTCGGTCTGGTGGCCAGCGTGGTCACCCGCGACGCCGAAGCGGCAGATCGGGTCGCCAACGCTTTGCAGGCGGGGCTTGTGTGGATCAACGCGCCGCAAGTGATCTTCCCGCAGACCGCTTGGGGTGGCTACAAACAGAGCAGCATCGGCCGCGAATTGGGGCCGTGGGGTTTGCAGGCTTTCCAGGAAATCAAACACGTGATTCGAGCGGTCTGACGGCTCGAAAAGGGTCAGCGCATGCCTCGTGATGAGGCATGCGCTGGCGTCATGGCTTCAATGAGTTTTTATCGATAGTCAGGTTTTTTGCACGACCTCAGGATGAACCCGTTGGCTCAGCGCAAACCCCGTGAATACGGGGGCTTGGAGCAGATCTGGCGGCGCAGATGCAACGGTTGCGACCAGCCTCATACCTACAAAAACAAAGGGAGTCCGTAATGGGCGAGCATGATCTGAACAGACGTCAATTCATCAAAACCGTGGGCGTAGCCTCGGTGGCAGCGGCCGCCATGAGCATGCCGTTCATCAAGGCTAACGCCAGCGACACACGCTTTGCGGGCAAGACCCTGCGTTTGCTGACCTGGTCCGATGACACCGGCTTGGCAGCCCTGCGCAACATCGCCGCGACCTTCGAAGACAAGTACGGCTGCAAGGTCATCGCTGACCGTACCGGCAGTACCTCGGAAATGGTCGCCAAACTCAAGGCCGGCGGTGATCGTCCGCAGTACGACATCATCACCCTGGCAGGCGTCGGCGCCGAAGGTCTGGCCGCGGCCAACCTGCTGGAAAAACCTGATCTCAACCGCATCCCGAACCTGGTCGATGTACCGGAAAAATACCGCACCGGCGCCAATGGCCACGGTATCGGTTACCTGCTCTGGTGCAACAGCCTGGTCTACAGCACGCGCACTCAGAAAGAAGCGCCGGACAGCTACGCCGCCCTGTGGGACGCGGACCTGGCACCGAACATCTTCCTGCCGCCGCCAAACTGGACCGAGGCCATGGACCTGATCATCATCGCCGCCAAACTGGCCGGTGGTGACGAACACAACATTGAGCCGGGCTTCAAGAAACTCGCCGAGCTGAAAGATCGCGTGGTAACCCTGGGTGAAAACCCGAACCAGCTCGCCGAGCTGTTCCGCACCGGTTCCCTGGACATGGGCGGCCTGTACGCGCCGGCATTCTTCCCGAAACAGATCCGCGATCCGGCCTACGGTCTGAGTGCAACCTTTGGCATGAAGGAAGGTTTCTACACCGACTTGATGCAATCGGTGATGCCGAAGAACCGTCCGGGCGACACCGACATGGCGTACGCCTTCATCAACCACTCTCTGGACCCGTTGGTGCAGGGCAAGATGGCTGAAGACATCTACAACGGCCCGGTCAACGCCAAGGCGATCATCTCCGCCGAAGCGCGCAAGAGCCCGTTCATCCTCACGCCAGAGCAGATTACCGAGAAGGCGATCATGCACGACAACGCCTTCCTGGCCACCGTGCATGACCAATGGATTCGTCGTTACACGGAAATCTTTTCTTCCTGATCCGTAGGAGCTGCCGAAGGCTGCGATCTTTTGATCCTGCTCTTCGGTGGCTCTGAAAAAGATCAAAAGATCGCAGCCTTCGGCAGCTCCTACAGGGCCGGGCGCGAGATATTCCTGATCTGCCATTGACGAGACCCTTGCTATGGAACACCAACCTCTGACTCATCCGGTCGCCGTCGCTCCAGTGCGCACCAATCGGGGTGTTTCGCCGACGACGCGTGCCTGGTTTTTTCTCTCGCCGTCGATGCTGTTTCTGGGCGTATTGATCGCCGCCAGCTTGCTGGTTCTGCGCATGAGCGTGGGCACCAAAGGCGCGGAATGGACCGGGATCAGCCTGGCCAGTTACGCCCAACTGCTGGAACCGTATTACCTCAAATCCTTGCTGCTGACCCTGCGTCTGGCCCTGATCAGCGCAGTGATTGCGGTCGTGTTGGCGATCCCGGTGGCTTACACCATGTCTCGCCTGACCTCACCGTTCGTGCGACGGATCTTCCTCGCCGCGGTGTTGCTGCCGTTGCTGGTCAACCTGTTGCTGCAAAGCTACGGCTGGCTGGTGATTCTGGGACCTGGCGGGATGCTCAATCAGGCGCTGATGGGCCTGGGCCTGATCAAGCGCCCGATCATGTTGCTCTACAACCAGAACGGCGTACTGATGGGCCTGGTGCAAACCGCGTTCCCGTTGGCCGTGCTGCCGATTGCCAGCGCCATGCGCGGCGTCGCTCGCACTTATGAAGAAGCCGCTGCAACCCTGGGTGCCAGTCGTTTTCAGGTATTCCGTCAGGTGGTGCTGCCGATGAGCATGCCGGGGATCATCACTGGCGCGACGTTGGTATTCGCCTACAACGCCAGCAGCTTTGTGGTGCCATTGCTGCTCGGTGGCCGACGCGTGCCGATGCTGGCGGTGATGGTGCATGACCAGATCGCCCCGCTGATGAACTGGCCCGCCGCCTCCGCTGCCGGTGTGGTGCTGATTGTCACCACGCTCGCAATCATGACCTTGTCCGAATACATCACTGGCCGTCGTCGGCGCATGCTGGAGGCTTCCCAATGAGCACTCTGATCAAGAAACGTTATGGGCTGCTGCCCGGCGAGACCGGCAAGTTTGCCGGCATCCTGTCGGGCTTCATCCTGCTGCTGGCGGTGTTGCCGATCCTGACCATGATCGTGATGTCGTTCAGCGGTGCGTCGAACCTCGACTTCCCGCCGAGCAGCTACAGCCTGCAATGGTACAAGGCTGCCTGGCACACCTTCGTGTCGCCGGATGCCAGCGATGTGCTGAGCCTCGGCAAGGCCATGACCACCAGCCTGATGGTGGCGTGCCTGACCATGGTGTTTGCAACGATCATTGCGGTGCCGGCCGCTTATGCCCTGACCCGTTGCGAGTTCCGCGGCAAAGCCGTGGCGCTGCAATTGATGTCGCTGCCGCTGGTGTTTCCGATGGTGGTGTTGGGCCTGGCGTTGCTGCTGGTGTTCGACAGCCTGCCGTTCCAGATGACCACCTCGCGGCTGGTGATTGCCCACGTGATCCTGGCGCTGCCGTTCGTGGTGAAAAACTGCACCGCCGCGATGCTCTCCATTGGCAGCGAAGTCGAAGAAGCCGCGCAGATGCTTGGCGCTTCACCGACCCGGGCGATTATCGATGTGGTGGTGCCGCTGATGAAGTCGGGGATTCTGGCGGGGATGCTGCTGGCGTTCATCGTCTCGTTCAACGAATTCACCGTGACCTACTTCCTTTACACCATCGACGTCATGACCGTGCCGATCTGGATGTACAGCCGCACCGTGTCATCGCTCGACCCAACCGTATTTTCGTTTGCCGTGCTGATCGTGCTGATCGACTTCGTCCTTATATGGGCGTTGGAGAAGCTGGTTGGTGAAGGTGGCGTTTCGTTCTAGCTTCTGCCTGGAGGTGCCTGCGCTCGATCATGCTGCGTTAAAAGTCCGCTCAGAATGCTCATTGACTAAAGTCAACTCTGCTTCTTCGCAGACTTTTGCCTTGCCTGATCTTCGCTCGGCGACCTCCAGCCAGAACCTTATTCTTGAGGTGCAACATGACTGGTCTGATTCTGGAAAACGTCGAGAAACATTACGGCTCGGCCTGCGCGGTAAAGGATGTAAACCTGCATTTGCCTGAGGGCAAACTGGTGTGTTTTCTCGGCCCGTCGGGCTGCGGTAAAACCACGTTGCTGCGAATGATTGCAGGGCTCGAAACCCTGAGCGGCGGCGAGATTCGCCTGGACGGTGAAGACATCGGCCACACCCCGGCGCATCAACGCAATTTCGGCATGGTGTTTCAATCACTGGCGCTGTTTCCGCACATGACGGTGGGGGAGAACATCGCCTATCCGCTGAAACTGCGCGGGGTCAGCAAGGCTGATCAGCAGGCGCGGGTGGTGGAGTTGCTGCAACTGATTCAGTTGCAGGAAATGATCGATCGCCCGGTGTCGAAACTCTCTGGTGGCCAACGTCAGCGCGTGGCGATTGCCCGGGCGATTGCCTCGCGGCCGAAAATCCTGCTGCTGGATGAGCCGCTGTCGGCGCTCGACGCCAAGCTGCGCGAGTCGATGCAGGTGGAAATCCGTCAACTGCAACAACGCTTGAACATCACCACCATCATGGTGACCCACGACCAGCGTGAGGCCATGACCATGGCGGATATCGTTGTGGTATTGGGTGAACATCGGGTGCAGCAAGTGGGCACGCCGATTGAAATCTATCGTCACCCGGCCAATGAATTTGTTGCGGACTTTATCGGCTCGGGGAATATCTTCCCGGCCACGGCACTGGGCAACGGCAAGATTGGGCTGCCGGGTGGCGAGGCGCTGGAAGTGCCGATCTGCAGCAGCATCGTGGTGGGTGAGAAAGTGAAGATGCTGATTCGCCCTGAGGACCTGCAACTGTCGCATCCACAGGCGACGGCGGGGAATCGGCTGCTCGGTAAGGTGACGTTTGTGCGTGATATTGGCGCGACGATTGAGACGACCGTGGAGTGTTCCGGGGTGTCGTTTACGGCGTTGAGTACGCCGTGTCAGGGGTTTGGGTTGAGCATTGGCAATCCGGTGTCGGTGACATTGCCGGCTGAGGCTTGTCGCGTACTCGGTGCCTGACATTAGAGGTGGATTGACTGTGCCGGCCTCTTCGCGAGCAAGCCCGCTCCCACATTGGACCGGTGTACACCAGACCCCTGTGGGAGCGGGCTTGCTCGCGAAGGGGCCGGCACAAACAACACAAGATTCAGCTAGACCGTCAACCGCAACCGCGCCAAATCCCTTAACGGCGGAGCCCCAAACAACCGGCTGTACTCCCGGCTGAATTGCGAGGGGCTTTCATACCCTACCCGATACCCCGCTGCCGAAGCCTCCAGCCCTTCCGCCAGCATCAACCGCCGCGCTTCTTGCAGGCGCAGTTGCTTCTGATACTGCAACGGACTCATCGCCGTCATCGCCTTGAACCGGTGATGCAACGTCGACACGCTCAGGTTCACTTCCTTCGCCAGATCATCGATGCGCAGCGGCTGTTCATAGTTGCCGTTGAGCCATTTGATCGCCTGGCTGATGCGATGGCTCTGGCTATTGGCGATAGCGATTTCGTACAGCCGATGACCCTGCTGGCTGCGCAATAGTCGATACAGGATTTCCCGGCGAATCAGCGGTGCGAGCATGGCGATGTCTTTCGGCGCATCCAGCAAACGTGCCAGACGCAACACCGCGTCAAGCATCGCGGTGTCGATCCGTTCGACATACAAGCCGCGTCCCGTCGGCCGGGTGGGCACACCGAGAGGACCGGCGTCGGCAATCAGCGCGGTGATTTCTGCCGGGTCGATATCCAGCCGCACCGCGAGGATCGGTTCTTCAGACGTGACGTTCACCACGCGCCCGCTCAGTGGCATCGAAACCGACACCACCAGGTAATTCAGCGGATCGTAATTGAAGTATTCATCGGCCAGCCTGACCTCTTTACGGCCCTGCGCCATGATGCACAGCGCGGGTTGCGCCAGTACCGGGGCAAACTCATGGGACTTACTGTGGCGAGACATGAACAGCGAGCCGACGGCAGTCGCATAAGTGCCATCCTCCGCCGTGTTGTGGCGAATGATGGCGGCCAGTTCCGCGCGCTGTTTCTCCATGTCGGCGTCCAGCGGGGCTTGAAAATGATCGAGCGACGACATGCAAGGCATCCTCGGCAAGGCGTTGGTAATGAGTTGAGCTTAAGTTTGTGCAAGACGAAGCGCTAGACACATCCTGCCTCAAGCTTGCCTGATTCTGCATGGGCTTCGTGTGCCGCCCCGTCATGACGTGATGCAGATGGGCAACGGCTGACGCAAGCCTGCCCCTGTAGGAGCTGCCGGAGGCTGCGATCTCTAGATCTTGAAAACAGAAGTCAAAAGATCGCAGCCTTCGGCAGCTCCTACACAAAGCTCGTGTGACAGTGGTATGACGGGTTTTACCGGTTGTTACAGGTGTTGAGCCAAGCTGCGCAGGATTGTGCAACAAGCCGGCAGGAATCGACTAACCGCGATGGAAGGGGCGCGCTTAACCTTGGATCCTGTCGCAGCCCGTCCCACGGCTGCCACTCGAGTACCTGGGAGGGTTGAACATGTCTACGCAGATCCCCGTCAGTCATATGGCCTTTGTCCGCGCCCGCGCCGGGCGTTCGGCGGAACTCGGTGCGCGCCTCAGCGCCTTGATCGAGCCGTCCCGCAGCGCACCGGGTTGCCTGAATTTTGCCCTGCAACATTCGCAGTGCGATCCGGAGTTGTGGCTGGTGTCCGGTTTCTGGACCAATCAGCAGGCCATGACCGCTTACTTCAGCACCCCGGCCATGCAGATTTTTGCCGAGTTGGTGCAAGACCTGGTGGTCAACAGCCTGGATTTTCATACCTTCAAGGACGTGTCGGCCGCCCAGGCGCTGGGACAGTCCCAGTCGTGGGTACACAAAATGGCGGGTTGAGGGTTTAATGGCTCAATTCTCAATCAGCCAGGATCCGCGACATGGCACGCAAAGCCTTTGAAACCTTCGAAGCCGTATCTGCCGTAGTACCCCGCGAGGGCGGTTATCACGCCGCAATCGCCACCAAAGCCATCGGTGGTTCGGGTGCACCGCGCTTTCACAAGCTGCTCGAAGAACAGACCTTCAAAACTGCCCATGAGGCCGATGAAGCCGCCGCGCTGCAGTTGACACACCTCAAAGGCGTCAGCGAAGACGGCGACCTGATCTGGTAATTACTTGACCGCCCCCGGGCGATACATCTTGAACAACGCCTCAGGCCCCAGCTGGAAATAATCCGCTGGCCCGCCGCCGCGCAGGATCGGTTCTGCCGCGGCGGTGTCGTACACCCCATCCTTCAACAGCCATTTGGCGATATGCACGGCGACCACTTCGCCGAGAATCAGCCAGCTCGGCACCACGTTGCCATCGGCCCGCTGCAACTGAATGATCTGCGTGACCTTGCATTCGAAGGACACCGGGCTTTCGGCGACGCGCGGCACCTGAATGACTTTCGACGCTGCCGGCGTCAGCCCGGACAGCTCGAACTCGTTGACCTCAGGCCCGACCATGGCAGAGCACTGGTTCATCTGCTCGGCCAGCGGACGGGTCGCCAGGTTCCAGGCGAATTCGCCGGTTCGCTCGATGTTATTCAGGCTGTCTTTGCGCCCCACACTGGAAAAACCGATGATCGGCGGAATGTAGTTGAACGCGTTGAAGAAACTGTAAGGCGCCAGGTTCAGGCGGCCATCGGCATCCTGAGAGGAAATCCAGCCAATGGGACGCGGGCCGACGATGGCATTGAACGGGTCATGCGGCAGACCGTGGCCGTTGGCGGGTTCGTAGAAATGGATATCGTCGGGCATGGTACGGGGTTCCTGAGTTCGATTTGTAGCGAAAAGGGCCATAGTGCAAGCGGTGGCCAGCAATTTCCAGCGCGGCGATTAATCTGGCTCTTTTGCATGTGTGACAGATTTTTCATAAAGCACTTACCTATTTTTCACTGCCCGACCTCCAGTCTGCGTACCGGCCAAAAGCCTGATAAACGGCCGCCATGAACACTGGAGATTTACCCTCGATGAACAAACTTCCTCAAATCACCCTGGCGTTCTGGGTGATGAAAATCTGCGCGACGACCCTGGGGGAAACCGCGGGAGATTTGCTGTCGATGACTCTCAACGTCGGTTACGCCATCAGCTCGCTGATTTTGATCAGCGTGTTCGTACTGACGCTGATCACGCAGTTGATGTCCAAAACCTACAAGCCGGTGCTGTACTGGATCGTGATTTTGTCGACCAGCACGGCCGGCACCACCATGTCTGATTTCATGGACCGCACCCTTGGGTTGGGCTATGCCGCGGGCTCGATGATCCTGATTGCGATTTTGATAGGGATTTTTGCTGCATGGCGCTTGAGCGGCGATTCGCTGAACGTCACCAAGGTCCAAACCTTTCGCGGCGAGATGTTCTATTGGATGGCGATACTGTTTTCCAACACCTTGGGCACTGCGCTTGGCGATTACCTGGCCGATGATTCAGGCCTGGGCTTTGCCGGTGGCGCACTGTTGATTGGCTCAGCCATTGCGGTGGTGGTGTTGCTCAAATACTTCACGAAGATTTCGTCAGTGCTGCTGTTCTGGGTGGCGTTTGTGCTGACGCGGCCATTTGGCGCGACGCTGGGGGACTTCCTGACCAAGCCCCATGAAAAGGGAGGTCTGGATTTCGGCACCGTTGGCTCGTCGTTGGTGTTGGCGGGGATATTGGTGGTGATGATTGCGGGGGCTTCGTATGCGCAGAACAAGTTCACGAAACCGGAAGTTGCCGAGTTGTCTTGAAACCGAGTCGCGGCCTTCGCGAGCAAGCCCGCTCCCACAGGTTGACCGAGTTCTTTCAGAAGAATGCGGTCGAATGTGGGAGCGGGCTTGGTCCGGGCGGCGTTCCGACGAAGAGGCCGGTACAGCCGACCTCGATGTGCCTGTCAGTCCGTCTCGATCCGCGAATGTTTGTGGGTGTCTTTCATGGTCACATAGACCAGCAACGACACGGCAATACACGCGGTGACATACCAGTAGTAACCGGTTTCCATGCCGATGCTCTTGAACCACAGCGCGATGTATTCAGCGGTGCCGCCGAAGATCGACACGGTCAGCGCGTACGGCAGGCCGACGCCCAGCGCACGGATTTCGGTCGGGAACAGTTCGGCTTTGACCACCGCGTTGATCGAGGTGTAGCCGCTGACGATGATCAGCGCTGCCATGATCAGGAAGAACGCGCCCCACCAGGTCTGCACGGTGTGCAGGGTGGTCAGGATCGGCACGGTGAACAGCGTCCCGAGAACACCGAAGGCAATCAGGATCGGACGGCGACCGACTTTATCCGAGAGCCCGCCAATGAGCGGTTGCAGGCACATGAACAGGAACAGCGTGGCGGCGGAAATGGTGGTGGAGTCGGAAATGCTCATGCCGACGGTGTTCACCAGGTATTTCTGCATGTACGTGGTGTAGGTGTAGAACGCCAGGGTGCCGCCCATGGTCAGGCCGACCACGGTCATCAGTTCCTTCGGATGGCGCATCAAGGTGCGCATCGCGCTTTCCTTGGCCTTCTCTTTCTTGGAGAACGACTCGGTTTCTTCCATGCCACGACGCAGGTACAGCGCAACCACGGCACACAGCGCGCCGATGGCGAACGGGATGCGCCAGCCCCAGGCGTACAGCTCTTCAGTGGTCAGGGTCTGTTGCAGCACGATCAGCACTGCCAAAGCGATGAGCTGGCCGGAGATCAGGGTCACGTACTGGAAGCTGGAGTAGAAGCCGCGACGTTCCTTGGTCGCCATCTCGCTGAGGTAAGTCGCCGAGGTGCCGTACTCGCCACCGACCGACAGGCCTTGCAGCAAACGGGCGAAAATCAGCAGGATCGGTGCGCCGATGCCAATGGTTTCATAACCCGGGCTCAGGGCGATCAGCAGCGAGCCGAAACACATCAGGTACACCGAAGCCATCAGTGCTTTCTTGCGACCGGCCTTGTCGGCGTAGAGGCCCATCAACCAGCCACCGATCGGGCGCATCAGGAAGCCCACGGCGAAGATCGCGGCGGTGTTCAGCAGTTGCGCGGTGGTGTCGCCTTTGGGGAAAAAGGCCTTGGCGAAGTACAGGGAGAAGGCGGCGTAGACGTACCAGTCGTACCACTCGACCATGTTGCCGACAGAGCCGCTGAAGATCGATTTGATGCGACTGGCAGTGGTTCTTTCTTTGGCAGGCGAAGCTGCCGACCCAAGAGGCAGGGATTGTGAGTTATCCATGACGGATCCTTCATTTAATTGTTTTTGTGGAGCGCGTTGAAACGCAGCCTGCTTGGGCTATAGCAGGAGATGTGCCAACGGGAGGAGGGCCGGTTTAGAGGGGGTAGCGAGTTTTATTGAGCGGAAATCCGCTTATTCAGGATCGGGTGCGAGCGGAAAACCGCTTATTCAGGCGTGGGATTGCTTCGTCAGTGCTGGCCCCTTCGCGAGCAAGCCCGCTCCCACATTGGATCTACGGTGAACACAGAATTTGCCTACACCTCGAATCAACTGTGGGAGCGGGCTTGCTCGCGAATAGGCCAGTTCAGGCACCACAAAAATCAGCTGTCTTGCAAAAACATCTCGCGGGTCAGGCCATGCCGCTGCATCTTTTCATTAAAGGTCCGGCGCGGCAGTTGCAGCTCTTCAAGCACCGCTTTCACATCGCCCTTATGCCGGGTCAACGCCGCGCGCAGACAATGCGCTTCAAAGGTTTCCTGCTGCGCCGCCAGCGATTGCCCAGGATCGATCCCCACCGGTTCCGGCTCGCCCAGCCCCAACACTTGCCGCTCAGCAACGTTCGCCAATTCGCGCACATTGCCTGGCCAGTCGTGGCTCAGCAGGTGGCTCAACTGCGGGCCGCTCAGCGGTGGAAAAGTCCGCCCCAAACGCTCGGCGGCATTGTGCGCAAACGACTCGAACAACAATGGAATGTCTTCACGCCGCTCGCGCAACGGCGGCAGCCGCAACTCGGCCACGTTCAACCGATAGGCGAGGTCTTCGCGAAAGCGTCCGGCCCGGGCTTCGTCCAGCAAGTCGGGTTTGGTCGCTGCAATGATCCGCAAATCCACGCGGATGCTCTGATTGGAGCCCAACCGCTCCAGCTTCTGCTCCTGCAACACCCGCAGCAATTTCACCTGCTGGGCCAGCGGCATGCTTTCGATTTCATCGAGAAACAGCGTGCCGCCATCGGCGTATTCGAGCTTGCCGATGCGTTTGCCCGAGGCGCCGGTGAACGCGCCGCTCTCGTGACCAAACAACTCGGCCTCGAACAACTGCTCGGGAATCGCCGCGCAGTTCAGCGCCACAAACGGTTTGTCGGCACGCGGACCAAAGTCGTGCAGGCAACGGGCAACCAATTCCTTGCCGCTGCCGGTTTCACCGCGGATCAACACATTGACCGGCAGCGTCGCCAGGTCCAGCACTTGCCGACGCAGCGTCTGCAAACCACGGGACACGCCCAGCAGCGTCGCATCGAGTTTGGCGCGGTTGTCCGCCTGCTCGTGCAGGGCGCGGTTCTCCAGCACCAGCCGCCGCTTGTCCAGCGCACGGCGCAGACTGCCGAGCAGGGTTTCGGGGCTGAAGGGTTTTTCAAGGAAGTCGTAGGCGCCATCGCGCATGGCTTCGACCGCCATCGGCACATCGCCGTGGCCGGTCAGCAGAATCACCGGCAAGTCGGCGTCGCGCCGCTGAACTTCGGCCAGCAGTTCCAGGCCGGTCATGCCCGGCATGCGCACGTCGCTGAGGATCACCCCGGGGAAATGCTTCGGCAGCTGCGCCAGGCATTCATCGGCGCGGCTGAACAATTGCACCTCGAACCCCGACAGGCTCAGCCATTGTTCGACGGCGCTGCGAATACTGCTTTCGTCGTCGACCACCATCACTGAATTCAGCATGAGCCAGGAGCCTCCAGATCGATGGGCAAAGTCACGGTGAACACCGCGCCGTTTGCATGATTGTCGGCGCTCAGGCGTCCACCCGATTCATGAACGATGGCAAAGGATACGGCCAGCCCGAGGCCCAGGCCATCACCCACCGGTTTGGTGGTGAAAAACGGATCAAACACGTTGGCCAAATGCTCTTCGGCAATGCCGCCACCGTTGTCGGTGACCGTCAGGCGCCAGAGTTGTTCGTCGGCTTCGAGACGGATTTCCAGGCGTTTGCAGGGTTTGTCCTGCATGGCGTCCAGGGCATTGCGCAGCAAATTGATCAGCACCTGTTCCAGGCGAATCGCATCGCCACGCACCCAGGCCGGGCGCGTCAGGTGCAGCACCGTGCTGACCTGTTCATCGCGCAACCGTGTGTCGAGCAACTGCAACGATTGGTCCACCACCGCCGCCAGGTCCAGGCGTTCGCGTAAACCGCTGGGGCTTTTGCGGGCGAAGGTTTTCAGGTGACCGGTGAGGGCGGCCATGCGCGTCAGCATCTCATCCACCGGTCTGAGTGCTTTGTAGGCGTCGTCGACCCGGCCGTGATCGAGCAGCAGCCTCAGAGTAGCAAGCTGCATGCGTTGGGCGGTCAACGGCTGGTTGATTTCATGGGCCAGCGCGGCAGACATCTGGCCGAGGGCGGCGAGTTTGGCCGATTGCACCAGACCGTCCTGAGCGGTGCGCAGGTCGCGAGTGCGTTCTTCCACCAGTTGTTCGAGCTCTTCGCGACTGCGCTGGCGCAGCTTGGCCAGACGCCAACGCTGATTGAGGAACAGCAACAAAAACACCACGGCCAGCCACAACCCGGCGGCGGCGAGCCCGGCGTTTCGGCTGTCTTCGAACGCGACTTGCGGGCGGCGCAGCAGGTGCAACGTCCAGCCTTCAGTGCTCAGCGGCAGCGATTCCCACAGGTAATTCGCCGTCCCGTCAGGACCCACAACCCGCGTCAGATCACTGTTGTCGTCGAAGCGCCGCACCGATTGATACTCGAGCGGTGTCAGCGGTTGTTTGTCGTATTGGCGGGTGGCCTTGAGTTCGGCGTGATCGCTGTCACTCAGCGGTTTCAACAGCCGATAGCGCCAGCCCGGCTGGTTGGCGATGAAGATGATCCCGCGTGCATCGCTGACCAGCAGTGTGTCGCTGCCCTGACGCCATTCGCGTTCCAGCTCCGGAAACTCGAGTTTGACCACCATCGCGCCGAGGAACTGGCCGTTGTCATCGGTGACCGCGCTGGACAGGAAGTAACCGGGAATCCCGCTGGTCACGCCCACCGCGTAAAAGCGCCCGGTGCCTTGGGTGCGTGTTTCGCTGAAGTAGGGACGGAAACCGTAGTTGTGGCCGACGTAACTGCTGGGCAAACGCCAATTGCTGGCGGCCACCGCCAGACCGGTGTGGTCGAGCAGTTCCAGGGTCGAGGATTGCGCTGCACCGTTGATCTTTTCCAGTTTGCGGTTCAGTGCGTCCTGCTGTTCAGCGGATACCGAACCCTTGAGCGCGGCGCGCAATTCGGGGTCCAGCGCGAGCACGGCGGGCAGGGCGCGGTAGCGGTCGATCAGGGTGTGCAGGGAATTGGCATAGAGAGCCAATTGCTGATTGGCGCGGGCGGCGTCTTCCACGAGGGCCTGGCGCTCGGCGTGACGCATGGCGAAGCCCGCAACCAGCGCGGCACCGGCGGCAATCAGAAGGGTATAAAGCATCAAACGCAAGGAACGTGAAGTCGCAAGCATGGAAGTATCAGGCGAAAGACAGGGCGAGCACGATAGCACGCAAAGCGTGACGTGTTGCCGCCCGATCAGGCCGCCCTGAGCATGGTTTGTGTCCGCCTCAATTGTGCAATGGTTGCGTCTGTAGCGCTCCTCACGCTTGCGCGCGTGTCGCCGGGAGACTTCCCGAAAATTTTACTGAGCGGACTATAGGTATGAATTGAACTGCGTCCGGCTTGGTCAAACAGGCTTTCAAGTTCACTTACCCCTGCGTTCAATAGCTCGATCATCCCGCTGATGTGTGCGTCCGCTCTGTCTATTTTCTCCTGCGTGAGCTCAGCACCTGCTCCTGCGATTTCATGCAGTACCTCAAATGTGCCTGTCACGGTACTGAGCGCAGCGCCGATTTCACTGGCAAAGGGAGTGCCGGCAGCCTTCATACCGATGCTTGCGCCAACGTTCACTGCTTCCTTACCACCCTTTAGCCACCCCTTCTTGTTCAGTTCAATGATGCCGCGGCCCATTCCCCTGAATTTGTTAATAGCGTATGAACCATAATTCATGGCCTTGTATTCGCCTTTGGCCACTATTCGGTTTGGGTCCAGTTTGCTTGCCTTGAATTTAACCGAGGCGCCGAGGCTCAAGCGTTCTGAAGCAAAATCTACCCCCATACTCACCGCTTTTTTTGCCACGAACCCAAGAAAGATGCCAACGGCGATACCAACAGGTCCTGCGACGCTTCCCAGTGCTGCTGTTGCGGTGCCGATGCCGATACCCGCTGCGTAACTGATGGCTTGTCCTCCGATGTGCGCCACCGTCCTTATCGCTGCGGATTGTCCATGTGCCGTCGCTGACTGGTGGTTGAGAATTGGTGTCTCAGCTTCCTGGGCTCTTCGGGTGGTGAGCTCCAGGATTTTCGTATGTCGTACGATAGCTCCCGATAAGCTCATATTGGCTCTGTATTGAATTTGATCTGCTGCACTCTGACTTTTTCTGCTGGTTCGCTGCTCGTTCGTTTCAACGAACCCGTCCAGGAAGTTGCCAAAAGTCTGTCCATCGGTGTCTGTAAAAACGATCGGATTGTTACCCGCCATCGCGTACAGATTCAGCCCGTCCACATCCCCCGCCGGGTCGGCACTGACCCAACGTTGCAACCACGGCGCGTAGTAACGCGCGCCGTAGTAATACAGCCCGCTGTCATCCATTTCCTTGCCGGAATAGCGGACGGTTTTGTAGTCGACGTCCACCTCACTTCCCCGCGCGAACCAGGCCGTGGCTCCGAACGGGTAATAACCTTCTTCGCTGATCACCTGCGCATTTTGATCGAGCTCCAGCGCACAGGAACCCAAGTGGTCATCGAGGCTGTAGCGCAATTGATCGGCAGCGATGTTGGCGGGTTTGCCGCTGACCCAGTGCAGGCAACGCACGCTGCCGTGCCCGCCAGGCAGGGTGATTACGTGCAATTCTTCGCCGTTGTCGCGGGTGCGGATTTCCAGGCCCGGCAGGTAGATCACTTCCTGGAAATGGCTGAGTGACGACGTGTGGGTTTCGTGGCGTTTGTACACGCGCACGCCCTGGCTGTAGCGGTAGAACTCTTCGTCATCCGGGCCGTTGGTGCGTTTGACCAGCGTTACCGATTCCAGTTGGTCCAGGCAGTTCCACTGCAAGGCTTTGCCCGGCTGCAAGTTCTGGAGATTGCCATGGCGGTCATACAATTTTTCGAAATCAGGGACCGGATCATCAGGTTTCCAGCGCACACCGTGGTTGCTGGCAGGGTCGATGAACATCTCGCGGGTCTGTGAGGCGCCCGCACGTACGTGACGCAGTTTGATCAGGTTGCCACCAGAATCGTACTCATAGTGTTGAGTGTAATTGAGCCGATTGTTCGGATCGTCGGGCAGGGGCCGGCCCGGAATATCCGACGGCTGGGCATCGTCGTAACCGGTGGCACTGGTCAGCCGGTACAGCGAGTCATAGGTGAAGTCGCGGTGGCCGTCGATTAGCTGGTTGGCGAAAAAAGTCGGCTGGAAGGCGTGGTCTGCGAGGCGGATGATGTTGCCAACGCGGTCGTAGAAATATTCGAAATCTTGCAGCGCTGTCTCGGCGTTTTTTTGCGCGCGCTGCGTAGACAGGCGCCCATCGGCCGAGTCGTAGGTCCAAGTGCCGAGCACTTCGTTGCTGGCGCGTTGTTCGATGATCTGGCCGGCGGCGTTGTACTGCGCTTCTTTCAGAACCGATTCCCAGCCCAAGCCATCTTTAATCCGTAGCTCAACCTGCTGGAGCTGCCCGACGACGTCATAACGCAACTGTTGCTGGTGATCACCGGCATCGGTCTGGCTCAGCAGTGTGCCGAGTGGGCTGTAAATCCAGCTGCTGCGGTAGGGCTTGCCCTCGGCCAGGGTTCGGGTTTCGCGCAGTGATTGCCCCAATAAGCTGTAACTGTCGAGACTCAAGGTGCCGGAACGGTCGAGCTGTTCGGTCAATTGGCCGCGCCGGTTGAAAGCAGGATCGGCGGAGGCATCGACGTAGGTAAAGGTTTCGACATTCGGCTCACCGTTTTCCTCGATGGCAATCGGGCGCAACAGAGCGTCGTAGGTGATGCGCCAATGACTACCACGTTGGTCCCAGCGCTGCAGCGCTTCTCCGGCCAACCCTGGCAGGCTCAGACGCCAGCCAGCGTCGACGCTGTCGACTTTCAGCGGTTCACCGGACAGGCGGTAGACCGTGGCCAGGTTGGGGACGACGCCGAACAGTCGCGGGTCCCATTGTTCGAGCAATCGCCCGGCAGCGTCGTAGTGCTGGCGGGTGATCAGGTGTTCCACTGGGCCGGCAGCGACCTTGCGCAAGTACGCGACCTGGCGAATCGGCAAGCCCCGACTATCAATGACCGTCAGGTTCGGAGTGCGCCAATGAACCGTGGTTGTCATTGTTTGCCTCCCTTCAACTCACTTTCAGGCGGCGCAACATAGGTGTCATTAAAGTCCAGGCTGGTGGAGTACCAGGGATGGATGACCTCGAGCGCGACATCTCCTTTGGCGTTGATGACTTTTTTCTGGCGACCCAGCACGTCGTAAAAGTTCTGATCGTGATGGCCGAACTCACGGAAGGAATGGTCATTGATATAGCGGTGCCCATTGGCGAAGTAAGGGCGAAATACCCGAACAGCCAGGCCTTTGTTGTTGTATTCCACTCGTTCGCTGACGCGCCAGCGCGGATTGGCGTGCGCGACCTTTGGCTTGCCGTCTTCAATCACCAGCTCACCGTTTTCCACCACAAAAGCCTGTCCCGGCGCGACCAACTGTTTGGTCTGCAGTGGCCGGCCGAAACCATCCACGAAAGCTTTGACGATCTGGATTTGCTGCAGCTCATCATCCCAATAGCGGTCAGCGGTGAGGACGACGCTGTGCACCGGTTCTCGGGGAATCGAGTGGATCAGGTCGAGCAGCGCTTGTTCAGGCCCGGTCAGGGACTTGAGCCGAGAGAGTCTACGTCTGGCGCTGGCGCGAATATGCAGGGTGGGTAGCACGTAACCTTGCGCAATCCAGGTGGTCAGCCAGTCAGGTGTCTGCCTGACGGAATGGGGGAGTTCGCCCATCCAGCTGAACAGGTCCTTGCGCAATACGCTGGCCGCTTTTTGCAGGGCGCGTTGCGGATTTTCGATGGCAGGGTCCGGACGATGGTCCGCAGGACGTTCGTGTTCGTCGAGGGGGCGAAAACCCATTTCTTCGCCGTCTTCAGTGCCATAAAAACTGATGGCAAGGGGTTGTCCGGACGGCTCGTAAAGGGCTTCCTCGACATTGTCATTGGCATCGATGCTGCGCATGAGTTGCAGCGCGTGATAGTCATATTCGAAACGGGCTTCGCACCCGTCCGGCTGCGTGATGCTTTTCGGCAGCAGACAGTAGGCGTCGTAGCGGGCTGTCGTGATGCCGTAACTGGGCGTTTCGTTGTACTCCATCACTTTGTAAAAACTGTCGAGCTCGCCGTACTTGGCATAACCATACCGGGACGACCATAGATTCCTCTCCTTGTCCTCCTCCTTGTCTGCCGCCTCATCCACCCCGAGAACCAGAGGCATGGTCGAATAGCCGATTTTTTCCAGTTCGTCCCGAATAACGAGCGACGGCACCGTGTCGTAGGCTTGCAGTGCTGTCTTGTCCAGTTGGGCAATTTCCAGCGGTGCCTGCAGTGCCTCGAACTCGGCTTTGCCATCGGCGAGCGGTGTTTGATCGGCAGTCTTGAGGTAGCGATAGACCGACTGCGTGGTCAGTAGCCTCTGAGCGACCCATTCGGGCGAGGCGTACAGATCGATAAATCCTTCATAGGAAATGTCTGCGGGGGCGAGCCCCCCGGATGCTGGCTTCTTGGGCAGTACCAACGCATTGCCACGTTGCAGATAAGGCAGGCCCAGTCGCCAGCCTTGCAGGTCCTCCTTCAAGTGAATGAACTCGGCGCGGGATTCACTCAGGTAGTAGGACTGTTGGGCCGGGTCATGGGCATCCGTCCACCATTTTTTTTCATCAGCGTCATCGAACGGCGGATCGTCATCATCCGGGTTTCTGCGCCGGGCATAGCTGACCGTAATGGCATGCACAGGCAGCCCAAACTCGTCGTGGCCCAACGTGATTTCATGTCGGCACAGCGGGTCATTCACGAAGCGTTCGTACTGATAGCTGATCTTTTCCAGCGGCAAGGGCAGCATGATGGGGTAAGCGTCATGGTCTCCCTTTTTGCGCAGTTCGCGGACCTTGTAACGACTTTCCTCCACTGCGAAAGGCACCGCCATGGCCAGGTCATCGTCGGCGGCGTAGGTTTCCACACGCAGCACTGAACCTGCGAGGGCGCGGGCGATTTCGTGGGTGGTGGCTTCGTCGGGCGGCGGGACTGGGTCATCGAAAGCGTCGTTGCGGTGATACTGGCAGAACAGCGTGGGTTTCAAATCACACGCTTCGGAGTCACGGTTGAAATAGCCATCGCGTGGCAGGTCGATTTGCCGTCCGGTGTGAAACCAGGTGCAGACCAGCGCCGGGGCGGTAAAGCCGATGTCGTCTTCACTTGCGCTGGTTTCGCTGTCGGTCTGGCGCAGCAGCCCGAAGCCGCGAAACTCGCGGTTTCGGCCATCGTAGTAACCGTGCAAATACTGGAGAAACTGGTTCAGGCAGTTGCCGGTGATTTCATCGAGCTGGCTTTGTTGCTTGACCACCGGTACCGGGAACGGCAGGTAGCAAATCGGCAAGCGTTTGAGCTTGAGTATCCGATTCTTTTCATCCAGCCATTCCTGTGCCGAACTGCGATACACCACCTGCGTACTGCAACCCATGTTGTTGTTACTGGCGACCAGCATGTAGGGCTTGGCGCTGACGAAATCGTAGCGCCAGTGCTGTGGTTTCATGTGCGGCACGGTCAGGATCAGGCTCGCGCACCCCAGGCCTTGCAGGTCGGCGAGGGTGACCTGGCACAGGTTGTCGTAGCGGATTTCTTCGGGCCACGGGACCGTTACGGGGGTTTGCTCCAGACCATTGCCGCCGTGATTGAAATAGATCTCGAAACAATCGGACTTCAGATAAATGAGTGCCGGTGCACCGGAGCCGTCCAAGTCAGCAATCCGCACTCGCGCCGCATCGAATGTCGCGTAGTCGAAGGGCAGGGCACTCATGACAAAACCCTTGCCGAACCGCCCGTGACCGAGGTTCGGCCAGCATTTTATTTCGTCGTGCCGGATGCGGCACAGCTCGCTCATGTCGCTGCCCAGTAAATTGCCCAGCATCACCAGTTCGGTGCGGGAGTTGCTGAACAGTGGCAGGCGGTCGGTGGCCGGTGTGTGCTCGACGTCCTGGCCCGGGGCGAAACCGTCCTCACGCCGATTGGCGTACAGGCGCACGCTCCGCGGGCCGATCAGCGCCATCGAACTGAGCCCGTCGCCCATCAAGTCGCCAGATTGTGAAAGCGTGTGGAAGAACTCCACCGGGAACGCCGAAAAGGGAATGAACCCTGACCAGCTGCGATCAGGATTCAGGGTGTGGAAACCGCTCACGCCGGGCGAGGCGAGGATCCAGTCGAGCCGGCCGTCGCCGGTCAGATCGGTCAGCGCCTGATAGGTCGGCTGATTGCGATCGGCCACGGGGATGCGGGCCAGTTCTGTCCATGGGCCATAGTGGATGTCATCGCCCCCCGTCAGTGCGCGTAAGGGTTCGCGGTAATACCAACTCTGGTCGTAACGACAGATAAATCCGGGCACGCCTTCACCGAACAGATCCACGCATTGGTGGTGCGCGCCGTCCTCGATGCCGGGCATGTTTTCGAAGGGGAAGAACGGGCTCGACTCCTTATTGAGTTCGAAGCCTGAATAGTCGAACTCCACCGGTGGCATGTTTTCCACGGTGCCGCTGGCGTCATACGCCTGATAGTGCGCTGCTGCCAGTTGGGTGTATGCCAGGGGAGTCGTTTGGTATTGCAGCAGCAAACGTCGTACGAGTACCGGTTTGGGGCCCAACTGCTCGGGGAAGTGGTGAAACATCAATACCTGATGGCACAGACGTCGGGTGCCCAGTTCGAATCCGTAGGTGTAGCTGTGGAAGGGGTCGCTGCGCAGTTGCCACTCACCATAACCCTCGCCGGGCGCATCAAATGGCGGTCCGTAGAGCGGTTTTTTTTCCAGATCGAGGGTCCGCTCGCCGTAGTCGAACACCAAGTGGAAATGCCAGTCCAGGCTCGCCGGGTTTTCCACCGTCCAGGCGTACAAGTCTTTGCTGGCCCGGGCGTTGCCGTAACACACCCGGTGCAGGTAACGCTGGGCACGATAGTCGTGTTTGTCATTCGGGGTGTGTGCCTGATCTTCGGGCTTGTAGTCGAAACAAATGTGTTCGCCGTGGGGGTTCATGCTTTCGAGCAGTAGCCACACACCGATACGCTGCGGCGCGTCAGCGTTGTTCGGGTCGACAGGTTCGGCACGGCGCGAAGCGTCGGTCTTGCCGTAGACGTGCAGGCTGCCATCGGCCCCGTGCACCAGCCAGAAGGGCAGTTTTTCTTCTGGTTGCCAGAGCTCGATCAAATTGAACGAACTCTCGATCCGCGGCCAGTAGCGCACAACGTGGTGTTCGCCAATATCATCGAGCTCGAGGTAGTGGGTCTCGATTCTGGACTTGGGCTTGCCCTCGTCATCCAGCTCGGGCATCAACTCCTCGCCACCGGGACCGACCATGATGTCGACGTCGAGGTAATCGGGCACCCCCTTGCTGGTCCGGCGAGTGATAGCACTGGTGCCCAAACGCCTGCCAATGCCAAACGGACCGTTACCGCCCTGGCTGTCATAGCTCAGCGCCATTGCGGGATCGAAACCGCGCCCTGCTGAGAAGGGCAGCGGCAATTCGAACGAGGCACTGCCTGTCACGCCGACCGATCCCCAGCTTTTGCCAATCGTGGCAATGGAAGCACTCTTGGCGATGGAGGGCTCAGTGATGCTCAGGGAGGCTTGCTCTTCCATGGGGCTGATCCTGTTTTCCGCTTTGCGCTCTCCCGTAGCAACGGTGTCGCGTGATAGAGCGACGCTAACAAAATCAGGGGAAGGTGTGACCTGTCAGATCTGACAGGTGAGGCCGGTTTTTTTAGACCGATTACCGTGGAAAACGCTGCGTTATATAGCGAATAGTAAAAGTGACACGCAAAAAAACGGCCGGGTCATCTAAAAGACGACCCGGCCGTATTGGCAGGCTGAAGTGCTTACTGCACTTCTACCGCCAGGCTTTCACTGATCTTTTTCTGCCAGATGGCAGGACCGGTGATGTGTACCGACTCACCCTTGCTATCAACCGCAACGGTAACCGGCATGTCTTTCACGTCGAACTCGTAGATCGCTTCCATGCCCAGTTCGGCGAAAGCCACCACGCGGGATTTCTTGATGGCTTGCGCCACCAGGTAAGCCGCGCCGCCGACTGCCATCAGGTAAACGGCTTTGTGGTCCTTGATCGCTTCGATCGCGGTCGGGCCGCGCTCGGATTTGCCGATCATGCCCAGCAGGCCGGTTTGTTCGAGGATCTGACGGGTGAACTTGTCCATCCGCGTCGCGGTGGTCGGACCGGCAGGGCCCACCACTTCTTCGCGCACCGGATCAACCGGGCCGACGTAGTAGATGAAGCGACCTTTGAGGTCAACCGGCAGGGTTTCACCCTTGTTCAGCATCTCGACCATGCGCTTGTGCGCAGCGTCGCGACCGGTGAGCATCTTGCCGTTGAGCAGCACGGTTTCGCCCGGCTTCCAGCTCTGCACGTCTTCCGGGGTCAGGGTGTCGAGGTTCACGCGACGGGCCGACGGGCCGGCTTCCCAGACGATTTCCGGGTAGGCGTCCAGCGGCGGCGCTTCCAGCGAGGCCGGGCCGGAACCGTCGAGCACGAAATGCGCGTGACGGGTGGCGGCGCAGTTGGGGATCATGCACACCGGCAACGAAGCGGCGTGGGTCGGGTAATCCATGATCTTCACGTCGAGCACGGTGGTCAGGCCACCGAGGCCCTGGGCGCCGATGCCCAGTTGGTTGACCTTCTCGAACAGCTCCAGACGCATCTCTTCGATACGGTTCTGTGGGCCACGCGCTTTCAGTTCGTGAATGTCGATGGATTCCATCAACACTTCCTTGGCCATGACGGCGGCTTTCTCGGCGGTGCCGCCGATACCGATACCCAGCATGCCCGGTGGGCACCAGCCGGCGCCCATTTCCGGAACAGTCTTCAACACCCAGTCGACGATCGAATCAGACGGATTGAGCATGGCCATTTTCGACTTGTTCTCGGAACCGCCGCCCTTGGCCGCCACGTCCACTTCCACGGTGTTACCCGGAACGATGGAGTAGTGGATAACGGCCGGGGTGTTGTCCTTGGTGTTTTTACGAGCGCCCGCCGGGTCGGCGAGGATCGAGGCACGCAGGACGTTTTCCGGCAGGTTGTAAGCCCGGCGCACGCCTTCGTTGATCATGTCGTCCAGGCCCATGGTGGCGCCATCCCAACGTACGTCCATGCCCACGCGAACGAAGACGGTAACGATGCCGGTGTCCTGGCAGATCGGGCGGTGGCCTGTGGCGCACATCCGCGAGTTGATCAGGATTTGCGCCATGGAGTCACGGGCCGCTGGCGATTCTTCGCGCAGGTAGGCTTCGTGCATCGCCTGGATGAAGTCAACGGGGTGGTAATAGGAAATGAACTGCAGGGCGTCGGCAACGCTCTGAATCAGGTCGTCTTGCTTGATCACGGTCATGAGTCGCGCTCCTCTAAAAGACGGGAACATTCAATAAGGTGCTTGCAGCTTGGGTGCATCGGTCGGTTGCAAGCACCTTTACAAGGCACGCCGGGGCTGCTGGCGCGACGCTAAAAAGGCGCGGCAGTATAACGCGCCTCGGTTCCGGGCACACCCGCCGGTAGTCAATCGTTGGTCGCATACGCAAGTCGGTCGTGTGAACCCGATCCCTGTAGGAGCTGTCGAGTGAAACGAGGCTGCGATCTTTTGACTTTGATTTTTAAAAACAAGATCAAAAGATCGCAGCCTCGTTTCACTCGACAGCTCCTACACAGCGTTTACAAGGGGAAGTCAGTCAGCGTTCTGACGCCAGTTTTCCGCCCTTAAAATTGAATGGTCATTTATCAGGCACGCTACTAAAGTGGCATTCGGTCTGTAGAGTAGGACACTCAAGCAGCCTCCCTTCGCACGGTGAGTCAACGATTGACCCATAACGCCATCCAGCGCTTGTTGCTCAAACGCTTTGCCCTCGCAGCCGGCACCTACGCCCTGGCTTTGTTGCTGTTGTGGCTGGCGTTTTTCACCGGTCATTACGATGAATCCCTGTACAACGTGGCCATCGGCAGTGCGCTGGTGGTCATCAGCCAGGCCGCGTTGTTTGCGGTGTTTTACAGCGGCTGCAACCTGCGTTTTTCCGACCCCAGCCTGACTGAAGCGCAAGTGTTGCTGGGGCTGGGTTGGCAAACCTGGTTGATCGCCCATCTGGACGAGGCACGCGGCGCGTTCCTGGTGTTCTATGTGCTGATTCTGCTGTTCGGGTTGTTTCATCTTTCGCGCTTTGCCTTCTTGCGGTGCGCGCTGTTGGTGTTCGTCAGTTTCAGCGCGATCACGCTGTGGGAGGGCTACCACTTCCAGTTACCCGACCCGGCACTGGCCGCATTGCAGGTGTGCGTGTTGCTCATCGTGTTGGTCTGGCTGGAACTTTATGCCCGTCACGTCCAGGCCTCCCGTCAACGCATGCGTCAGCGCCGATTTGCCTTGCAGGCGCATCAGGACACCCTGCGCGGGATGATGCGCCAGCTCGAAGACCTGGTGGCCACGGACGAACTGACCGGGCTGTTTAATCGCCGGCATTTCCTGCGCCTGGCCTCCCGTGAGCTGAAGGCCATGGACGCCGGTGTCATGCATGGCCTGGCGCTGATCGACCTCGACCATTTCAAACGGATCAACGATGTGCACGGCCATGCCGCCGGTGATCAGGTGCTGCAAGCCTTTGCCGCCGTGGCCACCGCCTGCTTGCGCGATGGCGATGTGCTGGCCCGTTACGGTGGCGAAGAATTCGTCGTGCTGTTGCCCGATTGCAACGCCGAGCGCTTGACCTCCTGTTGCGAGCGGCTGCGCATTGCGTTCACCGATGTAGAACTGATCGGACTCAACGTCGCCCATCTCAGCTTGTCGGCGGGCATGACGTTGCTCGAACTGGGCGACGATCTTGATGAAGCCTTGCAGCGCGCCGACCAGGCGCTTTATCGCGCCAAGCGTGACGGCCGCAATCGTTGCGCGGCCGCGTGGGAGAACGTCGATGCCTGAGTTACGGGTCGGCGAACGCCAATGGTCGGTGGCGGCGGGCAGCAACCTGCTCGATGCGTTGAATCAGAACGGCGTGTCTGTGCCCTACAGCTGTCGCGCCGGCAGTTGCCATGCCTGTCTGGTGCAATGTGTCCAAGGGCTGCCGAGTGACAGCCGCCCCGACGCCCTGAGCGCAGACCAGCGTCAGCAAGGCTGGCGCCTGGCGTGTCAGTGTCAGGTGGTCGAGGACTTGCAGGTGCACACCTTCGATCCTCAGCAAGACGGCCGCCCGGCCGAGGTGGCGGCTGTCGATTGGTTAAGCGCCAGCGTGTTGCGTTTGCGCCTGACCCCTCAAAGCCCTTTGCGCTACAGCGCCGGGCAGCATCTGGTGTTGTGGGCGGGCAACGTGGCGCGCCCGTATTCATTGGCCAGCCTGCCGGAAGAAGACCGTTTTCTGGAGTTCCACCTCGATTGTCGCCAGTCGGGGGAATTCAGCGACGCGGCCCGTCAGTTGAAAATCGGTGATTCGATCCGCCTCGGCGAGTTGCGCGGTGGGGCCTTGCATTACGACCTGGACTGGAACACCCGACCGCTTTGGCTGATGGCCGCCGGCACGGGTTTGGGGCCGTTGTTCGGTATCTTGCGTGAAGCGCTACGGCAAGATCACCAAGGTGCCATTCGTGTCATTCACCTGGCCCATGATGCCGAGGAACATTACCTGGCCAAACCCCTGCAAGCCATGGCAGCCAGCCACCCGAACCTGGGCATTGAGCTGTGGACAGCGGCCGAGTTGCCAGAGGCTTTGGCGCAACTGCGGCTTGTCTCCCGGCAAACCCTGGCCTTACTCTGCGGGGCCCCTGACAGCGTCGACGCCTTTGCCCGGCGCTTGTACCTGGCGGGATTGCCGCGCAATCAACTGCTGGCGGATGTCTTTGTCCTCCGTGGTTGAGCGCTGATTTTCAGACGCGAGACCGACCATGAGCGATGCCATCCAATTTGAACGTGAGCGCGGCCTGCTGATCCTGCGCCTCAACCGCCCCGACAAGAAAAACGCCCTGACCCGCGCCATGTACAGCCACTTGGCCGAAGCATTGAAACTGGCCGATACCGACCCTGAAATTAACGCCGTGCTGATCACTGGCAGCGCCGAGTGCTTCACCGCTGGTAACGACATCGCCGACTTCATCCAGCAACCACCTAGCAACCTCGACAGCCCGGTGTTTCAGTTCATGCTCACCCTGCTCGAATGCCGCAAACCGGTGATCGCCGCCGTGGCCGGTGCGGCGGTTGGCATTGGCACGACGATGCTGCTGCATTGCGATCTGGTGTACGTCAGCCGCGATGCGCGCCTTCGCATGCCGTTCGTGAATCTCGGTCTCTGCCCGGAGTTCGGTTCCAGCCTGATCCTGCCGCGACTGCTCGGGCAGGCCAAAGCGGCGGAATTGTTATTGCTGGGTGAAGGTTTCAGTGGTGAACAAGCCGCGCGGTGGGGCATTGCAACCGAAGCCTTGGACAGTGGCGAAGCGGCGTTGGCCAAGGCACGGGAGATGGCGTTGCGTTTCGAGTCGCTGCCACCGGAAGCGGTGCGTATCAGCAAGCAATTGATGAAAGCCCCGGACCGCGAACAACTGCGCAAGGCAATAGAAGAAGAGAGCGCACAGTTCACCCAACGGTTGCGCTCGCCGGAAGCGATTGCGGCGTTGACCGGGTTCATCAAACGCCACTGAATTCGCGTTGACCGGGCGGGCCTCATCGTCGGAACGCCGCCCGGAGCAAGCTCGCTCCCACATTGGATCTCTAGTGTTCGAAAATCCCCTGTGGGAGCGAGCTTGCTCGCGATGGCGTCAGCCCAGGCAACACATCTTCCGGACCGGAAAGCAAAAAAAGCCCCGCCATTCACATGGCGGGGCTTTTGTTTTTCAGCAACCGGTCAATCAGACCATCTTGTCGCCAACGTGCAGGATTTTCATCCCGTTGGTGCCGCCGATGGTGTGGTAGCTGTCGCCCTTGGTCAGGATGACCCAGTCGCCTTTTTCCACTACGCCGCGCTTGAGCAACTCGTCGATCGCGGCCTGGCTGACTTGCTCAGGCGGCAGCGATGCCGGGTCGAACGGTACGGTGTAGACACCGCGGAACATGGCCGCACGGGCCTGGGTTTCGCGGTGCGGGGAGAACGCGTAGATCGGTATCGAGGAACGGATGCGCGACATGATCAACGGCGTGTAGCCACTTTCGGTCAACGCGATGATCGCCTTCACGCCCGGGAAGTGGTTGGCGGTGTACATGGCCGCCAGGGCGATGCTCTGGTCGCAGCTTTCGAAGACCTTGCCGATGCGGTGGCTGGAGGTCTTGCTGGTCGGGTGCTTTTCAGCGCCGATGCAGATGCGCGCCATGGCTTGCACCGCTTCCAGCGGGTACAGGCCGGCAGCACTTTCAGCCGAGAGCATCACGGCGTCGGTGTAGTCGAGCACGGCGTTGGCCACGTCGGACACTTCGGCGCGGGTTGGCATCGGGTTCTGGATCATCGACTCCATCATCTGGGTCGCGACGATCACAGCCTTGTTGTGGCGGCGCGCGTGCAGAATGATTTTCTTCTGAATGCCCACCAGCTCGGCGTCGCCGATTTCCACACCCAGGTCACCACGAGCCACCATGACGGCGTCGGATGCATTGATCAGCGCGTCGAGGGTTTCGTCGTCGGCCACGGCTTCGGCGCGTTCGATCTTCGCCACCAGCCAGGCCGTACCGCCGGCTTCGTCGCGCAGTTGACGGGCGTATTCCATGTCGGCGGCGTCACGCGGGAAGGACACGGCGAGGTAATCGACTTGCATCTCTGCAGCAAGCTTGATGTCGGCCTTGTCTTTTTCAGTCAGGGCCGGTGCGGTCAGGCCGCCACCGCGACGGTTGATGCCTTTGTGGTCGGACAGCGGACCGCCGATCAGTACGGTGCAATTCAGCTCGGTGGCATTGGCGGTATCAACGCGCATGACCACGCGGCCGTCGTCGAGCAGCAGCTCGTCGCCCACGCCGCAGTCCTTGACCAGATCCGGGTAGTCGATGCCGACGATGGTCTGGGTGCCTTCGGTCAGAGGATGGCTGGTGGAGAAGGTGAATTGATCACCGATCTTCAGCTCGATCTTCTTGTTGGCGAATTTGGCGATACGGATTTTCGGGCCTTGCAGGTCACCCAGCAGGGCAACGAAGCGGCCGTGCTTGGCAGCGAGGTCACGCACCAGCTTCGCGCGAGCCTTGTGCTCGTCGGGGGTGCCGTGGGAGAAGTTCAGGCGGGCGACGTCCAGGCCAGCCAGAATCAGCTGTTCGAGAACTTCCGGCGAGTTACTGGCCGGGCCAAGGGTAGCGACGATTTTGGTGCGACGGACGGACATGCATAGACTCCTGAGTTCAAGCGCTGAGTGAGGCTACTATGGTCCGAAGTTGTAGTCATTGTTCGTTTGCACTACTTATTCGTTTATATCTTTAAACGAACAATCTTGAAGATTTCCGCCAACGGGTCGATACAGAGCTCAAGACAGGAGAACCCCCATGCGATTCGTGCTCATTGCCGCCCTTGCCATCAGTGCCCTCAGCGTCACGGGCTGCACCCGTTGGTCGATGAACCATCATCTGAATAACGCCTACAGCGCCTATGACCGTGGCAATTGCGAGCAGGTGACGCTCGAACTGTCCAAAGTCGAACGCGCCAGCAGAGCGCGGCCGTATGTGTGGCCGGAGGTGTCGATGTTGCGCGGCTTGTGCCTGGAACGGCAGAAACTGTTTGTCGATGCGGCGCAAACCTACCAGTTCATCATGGCCTCGTACCCGCAAAGTGAATACGCCTACCGCGCCCGCGCCCGTCTGGAAACCTTGCAGTCGCTGGGCCACTATCCGCTGCGCAGTACTGCTGCGGTCGTGCGCCCGACGCAGTTCTGATTGTCGTAGTTGTTCAAAGGCTGGCTCACCGGCGGTGGTGAGCTATAGTCGAATAGATCGGTTTAGAGCCTTGCCTCTGATCGACGCAACACCTGTGATCGGCAGGAGTAAGCGGCAGCAGCTTTATGGACTGTCGCACCGGGATCGGGGAGAGCGCGCCCATGCCTCTGCATAAAAGAAGCAGGCCCGTTCCGAAGCATTAGTGCGGCTCTGCTTAAGGGCCTTGCTGGGCCATTTGCGCATGTTTACTGACCGCCGGATCGAGCGGCATCAACTGCCGTATTTTCTAAGAGTGTTCAACAGCGTCACTGACAAACCCATCGGCTTTCTGGGCAACGTGTCCGAAGACGGGCTGATGCTGATCAGCCAGTTGCCGATGATGATCGGCGCCGATTTCGATTTGCGCCTGAAAATCCCCGCCAGCGATGGCTGCATGCAGGTCATTGATCTTCAGGCGTTTTGCCTGTGGTGCCATGAAGACACGACCCCTCACCACTATGACGCCGGGTTCAGCCTGCAACGGGCCCCGCCGGAATATGGGCAACTGATCAGCGCCTTGAAGCAGTACTTCAGTTTTCAGCCGTTGCCTGCCTCTGCCTGAAATCTACGCAATCTTGGCGATAGCCATCGCGAGCAAGCTCGCTCCCACAGGGGCTCGGTGTTGATCCACAAGATTTGTGCCCAGCAACGATCTCCTGTGGGAGCGAGCTTGCTCGCGATGACGTCAGCGCAAACAACAAAGAACCAACGGCTGAAATGCTACGTCGTCTTGATCGCCATCTCGTTCGCCAGCGACCTCTCCACCAGCATCAACCCCAACTCACTCATCCGATAAATCGCCATCGCCAGGTGACGCGGTCTGTCGTCCAGGCTTTCAGCCAGGTCGAGCAGCAGAATGCTGACCGTCGAAAAGGTCTCGTAGGTCTCGATGGTCAAGGCTTCGGGGTTGGCATCGGACACAACGGTGAACATTTTCATGGCGCGGTCCTTGGAAGAGCGAAGGGAGGTGATGTCGGATTTGAGGTAGTGGTCCAGCGCCTTGTCGGCGGCGGCGTGGAGCTTTTTAGGGTCAAGGGTGGCGTAGGGGAATTCGCATTTCTCGGGTGGAGGTTTGAACATCGGGTTAACTCCTTTGGATCGCTAATGGGTAGAGACAGGAGAACCTTAAGGTTGAATGGCCATCTTCAATAGTCAGCCAGGGCCGCTGCTAGTTGTAGGCAGAGGCGCTTGGTTTTGTAGTCGTTGTCGTTTGCTCGAATATTCGAGTAGGAAAAGAGCTGTCCAATGATGAACATTTGTCATGCCACCAAGCTATTCCTTCATCACCGAGCGCCCTACAATTTTGAGGAACTGTTGAGTGATATTTCGAGAGTTGAAAGTTTTTATCCCTCATCAGAGTGTGGTTTTTTCGGGGGCTGTACTTCTTTAAAGTCGGTGGATACAGAGATAAGCGCCAGAGAGATAAATTTTTGGTTTCGATCTAGCGTTTGGAGCGCCCCTCGGATGTTATTTGCGACTTCAGTAGCCCCTTGCTTCTCCACCCAATTGGTTAGTTCTTCTATTGCCGCACCCATTGCCAGCTGGTTCTGAGAGATCTGGGTTAGCACTGCAGTGAATAGATTTTTCTCATCCATGATTTATTCCTCGATGTAGAGCTAAACGCTTGTTGGTTATGACCGATGCTCAAAACTGTTATGGGAAAGAATTGACCACTGCATCGCGTCCTTAAGTAGTTCCAATATCACTTCCTATCGAGGTCGTGAAGCACTATTTTCTACGCTGGGTACCGTTACATCATTCCGGCTTTTTTCCAACCCAGATACCGCGTCACCAGCTCGGCCCCCAACTCTGAGGGTCGAGCATCCACCACTGGTACTCCATGTGCACTCAACCGCTCATGGAGCTCCGCCCGTTCATTCAAATAATCCACCGTCCCGCAATAGGCCAGCGCTTCCGAAAAGGTTTGCACCGGCGTGTGCCGCAGCGTGTCGAGCAAGTCTTCGCGCAGGCTCGCCACCAGCACCCGATGTTGTTTGTTCAGGCGTTTGACGGCGGTCAGCAGTTCTTCATCGTCTTCATCCCGCAAGTTAGTCACCACCACCACCAGCGCCCGACGTTTTTGCCGGGCGAGTAGTTGATTGGCGGCGGCTTGGTAGTCGGCAGGGCGTTGGGTGCTATTGAGGTCGTAGACGGTGTTGAGCAGAACCTTGAGTTGTTCAGTGCCTTTGACCGGGGCGAGGTAATGCGGTCGGTCGCTGGCGAAGGTGCTCAGGCCTACCGCATCGCCTTGGCGCAGGGCAACGTAACTGAGCAGCAGGCAGGCATTCAGTGCGTGATCGAAATGGGCGAGTTCGCCATCCTGGCTGCGCATGCGGCGGCCGCAGTCGAGCATGAAGATGATTTGCTGATCGCGTTCGTCCTGATACTCGCGGGCAATCGGCGTGCGCTGGCGGGCCGTAGCTTTCCAGTCGATTTGGCGCAGGCTGTCGCCTTCGCGGAATTCACGCAGTTGATGAAACTCCAGACCCAGACCGCGTCGCTGGCGTTGGCGCACGCCGAGTTGGCTGAGCCAGTTGTCGACTGCCAGCAGTTGGCCGCCGTATAGGCGGGCGAAGTCCGGGTAGACGCGGGTGTTGTCGACCACGTTGAGCAAGCGTTTGTCGGACCACAGCCCCAATGGGCTCGGCAGGCTGATTTCGCAGTGTTCGAAGGTGAAATGACCGCGCTTGAGCGGGCGCAGGCGATAGCCGACCTGGCTGTGCTGGCCGGGTTGCAATTCGACTGACAGGGGCAGGTTTTCGAAGCTCAGACCTTCCGGCACATGGTCGAAAATCTGTACGGTCAGTGGTTGTTCAAAATCATGCTCGATCTCCAGTCGCACTTCACCCCATCGACCGAGTGCAAGGCTACCGGGCATTTGTCGCTGGAGGCGGGGTGAGGGCAGGCGCTTGAGACGGACACCGTCGAGTACTGCCAAGGCCAGCAGCGCCAGCAGCAATCCCCAGTTGATCGCTTGCAGGCTGGATGGAATCGGGATGTCCAGCGCCCGCATTGCGCCCAGCACGATGCCGATGGCCAGCAGCAAGGCGAGCCAGATCAGCAGAAACCGGGACGGTTTCATGGCGTGACACCGTGTGGTCTGTTGAAAAGATCGCAGCCTTCGGCAGCTCCTACGTCGAACGCTGGCCCCCGTAGGAGCTGCCGAAGGCTGCGATCTTTTCTGGTGTCGACGCGAATATCGAGCACGGCGTTCACACTCTTGGCGCCGGCACTTGATCGAGCAGTTGCTTGAGCACTTGATCGACGTCCAGCCCTTCGATGTCCAGCTCCGGCGCAATCCGCACACGGTGACGCAACACCGCGAGGGCGCAGCCTTTGATGTCATCCGGAATCACAAACTCGCCGCCACGCAACAACGCTCGCGCCCGAGCGCAACGCACCAGGGCAATGGAGGCCCGTGGCCCGGCACCGAGGATCAGGCCCGGCCAGTTGCGGGTGGTGCGGGCCAGTCGCACGGCGTAATCGAGGACCTGATCGTCCAGCGGCAGATCGCTGGCGATGCGTTGCAAGGCCAGTACATCCTTGGCTTGCAACACCGTGCGCAGCGGTTGCACGTCGAGCATGTCGGCGCGGGTCGAGCGGCTGACCTGGCGGACCATGTTCAATTCTTGCTCGGCGTCGGGGTAGTCCATGCGCACCTTGAGCATGAAGCGATCAAGCTCGGCTTCCGGCAGTGGGTAAGTGCCTTCCTGTTCGATTGGGTTTTGCGTGGCGAGCACCATGAACGGTTGCACGATGGGCAGAGCGCGGCCTTCGAGGGTGACTTGTCGTTCCTGCATGGCTTCGAGCAGTGCGGCCTGGGTTTTCGCCGGGGCGCGGTTGATCTCGTCGGCCAGCAAAAGGTTGGTGAAGAGCGGGCCCTTGCGCAGTTTGAATTGCTCGGTCTGCATGTCGTACACCGCGTGCCCGGTGACGTCGCTGGGCATCAGGTCCGGGGTGAACTGGATACGTGCGAACTCGCCGCCGAAGCAGCGGGCGAGGGCGCGCACCAACAGTGTCTTGCCCAGACCCGGCACGCCTTCGAGCAGTACGTGGCCACCGGCGATCAGCGCGGTGAGGACGTCCTCGATCACGGTGTTTTGGCCGATCACGGCTTTTTGCAGTTCAGTTCTTACTGCTTGGGCCAACTGGCTGGCGCGCTGGCGTTGCTGCGTGGCGTGGCTCAGTGCGCCGGGCTCGATCTGTTCACTCATATGGCGTTCCTCAAGGTTTGCAGGTGGGCGACTTGGCGACTGAATTCAGCGCTGGACAGCCGCTGCTTCGGTCGCGGGCTCATGGCCTGGCTGATAGCGCGTGTGGGTTGGCCGGTCAGGCGTGCGAGCACCAGCCATTGTTCGGCAACGCCGAGTTGTTCAAAACCGGGATGACGGCGCCGCACACGACGCAAGATGTCGTGCTGCAAGGCTTGCAGCAGGTACTGCTGACCGTTGCGGCGCAACATGAAATCGGCGCTGGCGCGCAGGTGTTCCTGAAGTTGGCGGCGGGCCCTTGGGGACGGTTCCAGCAGCGGACCCTGGCGCACGCCGACGTGCCAGAAGCCAAGACCGATCAGGGCGATGAGGGCGACCAACGCCTGAGGGAAATTACGCAGGAGCAAGGTCAGCAGACTGTCGTGATCGGTGTTGAACAGCAGGGTCACGTTCGTGTCCGCGGTCAGGTACCAGAGCAGCCAGGCGTTGTCGTACTGGTCGATGGCCGGGGTTTTCCACAGGTCGGCGTCGGTGACCACGGTGATCGAACCGAGCCCGTGATTGAGCTGCATCATGTGCGTGGCCTTGCCGCTGTTGGCCCAGGCCTGGGCGAGGTTTTTCGGGTCTTCGAGATGGAATGCGGTATCAAAACCTGCGTAGGCCGGCGCGTTTTCGTCTTCCAGATACAGCTTGGTCAGCTTGGGGTAAGGATCGTCGTCGATAGCGGGCGGCGGGTCCTTGAGGTCTTTGCTCAGCGACTGGTGCAGCTGCACCCGGTCGAGCAACAGGTCATTGCTTTGGCCAGTCTTTTCATCCCGCAGCGACTGGGCAACAAACAAAAGACGCCCGCCGGCCCGGGTCCAGTTCAACAGCTGATCGATCTGGCGCGGGGTCATGTTGTAACGGTCCCCGAGCAATAACAGACTGTGCTGGTGCGGCTCCAGGGTGGGCAGAATGTCGAGGCTGTTGGCGTGGCTCACCGACAGGCCCTGTTTGCGCAGGAAATGCTCGGCGGCGAGATAGGGATTGGCCTGGGCTTCGGGCGAGGGGCCGTGATCGATGTCTGCTTGATAGGGCGTCGCCTTGACGTATAGATAAACACTCAGCGCGATCACTAGCACGGCAATGAACACGCCGACCGCCAGCCAGCGTTGCCGGTTCAACGCAACGCTCCCGGGCCGAACAGGGCTCGCCAGCCGTCACAGAGTTCCTGTTGCAAATGCGCGGGAGGCAGGCGATGCCCGTAGGCCATGTTCTGCCAGTGCCCGGTCAGGTTTTTACTGAAGGCCAGCAAGGCAGGTTGTTGCAGGTATTCGATGCGCTCCAGGATCTGGCCTTCGGTGTCGGCGGGTTTCAGCGCCATGTTGAAGTCGTGCAGCAAGTGGCTGAGCAGCCCGCGATAGAGCAATCCGAGGGCCTCGCGAGGGTGGGTTTGCCAGAGGCGTTCGGCGCTGGCGGCGATGTCGGCGGGCAGGGTTTCGCGGTTGAGGTCCAGGCCGAAAGCCTGTTGCGGTAACGGCCGCGTGACCTTGCTGTTCAAGGCCGGTCGACGGCTGACGAAGGCTTGCAACCCGTCACGGTAATGCCAGATCAATAAACCAATGGCACCGATCACGACACCCCACAACACAACTTCAATCAGCGTGGCCGCTGCGCCGAAGCGTTGGTTGTCCAGAAGCTTGAGCAGCGCCTCCAGCCATTCGGGGGCGTTGTCGTCGTCCGCCGTGTCGGCGGCTGGTTTGTCCTCGCCAAACCGATAGCGCGTGACCGATTCCTTGTTCTTGAACGGAGGCTGATCGAGGATCGCCTTGATGCTGTCCCGGGACGCCCGACTGGTCAGCGGCTGGTCCAGCAGGCGTGGGCTGTCGGGTGAAATGACTGGCTCGGCGGCCCACACGGTTTGCGCTGTCGGCATCAACAGGAACGCCGCCAGCAGCAGGGGGACGGCGGCGCTGGTCAAGCGTTGGCGCATGCGGCGGAACACCAGCTCGATATCCCAGGCCTCCAGCACCGTGCGCCGATTCAGATAAAGGCTGAAGCCGCAGGCGACATAAACCGGTTCCCAGACAATGAGCACCAGTGCGTAAAAGGCATTGGTCAGGTGTTCCAGCCAACGCCAGTCCTGTGTGGCGGCGGTGATCAAGGTCTGCCAGCTCCAGTCGAGTTCGACCTGTTGCGGCAAGAACATATAGAACAGCACCATCAGGCCGATCCATAACGCGCTTTCCAGGTGTACGCCGATGATGGTCAGCCACCGCGCAGCACCGGCGTTGCGCTGTAATAGCACCTGCAAGCGCTGTTGTCGCGCTTGCCCACTCAGCCCTTCGAGTTGCACCACCGGCATCAGGAAACTGCGACTCAGGCTCAGGCGCCGCCAGGTCAGACTCACCAGCAGTTGCGGTTGGAGCAGCCGCGGAAATTGGCGCAGCGCTTGCTTCAGCGTGGGCGTTTCGCCGAACATGGCTTTGGACAGTATGTACAGCGGCAGGCGGTCGAACGCCGGTTTCAGCCACCAGAAAATGAACACGGCGAGGGAGGGCGAATCCCACAGCACCCAACTGAGCAGGGCGAAAATCGGCAAGGTCACGATGGCCCAACTGGTCATCAGCAGACGCCGGTGTCGCTGGCTCAGCAGGACGCCCAGGTCCATGGCTTCCCAGGTGGTGCGCGGGCGGATGACAACCGTGGCGTCACTCAGGCGCATGGCGGGTCCGTCCGGCAAACAGCAGATAAACCGCCACCAACAACCAGAGGGCTGCACCGACCAGGTATTTGGTCATTGGCGCGACGCCGATCGTGGACGACCAGTAAGCTTCGATAAACGCCGCAATCAGCAGAAACAGCATGACCCCGCAAATCAGCAGCACGCTCTTTCGCGCCGCCAATCGCAGGGCTTCGGAGCGGGGCAGGCGCCCCGGCGCGATCAATGCCCAACCCAGTTGCAGGCCGGCGGCACCGGCCAGGGCGATAGCACTCAGTTCGAAGGCGCCGTGGCCAACCACGAATGACCAGAAGGTTTGCCCGTAGCCGATGTGTGTCAGGTGCCCGGCCACCGCGCCGATCATCAAACCGTTGAAGAACAGGAAAAACGCGCTGCCCAGGCCAAACAGCAAACCGCTGGCGAAGGTCTGAAAGGCGATGCCGATGTTGTGCATGATGTAGTAACCGAACATCACCCAGTCTTCACTGGCTGCCCGTTCGGCAGAGCGGCCCAAATGACCGGCGACGGGGTCGTACATGCCTTGCATCTCGCTGACCTGCTCGGCCGGGATCAGGTTGTAGACCAGGTCGGGGAACAGATACACCAGCAGTGCGATGCCGATCAGGCTGCCAAAAAACATCAGGCCGGCGGCGAGCACGAAGCGCCACTGTTCGCGCACCAGTCGCGGGAAGTCAGCCAGGATGAAGCTCAGCACGTTGGCACCCAATCGACTGCGGTGGCGATAAAGCTGTTGATGTCCGCGCAGGACCTGTTGCTGCAATGAGTCGATCAGAAAACTGCTGTAACCACGTTCCTGGGCCAGCGCCAGGTGTTGGCAGAGACGACGATAATCGCTTGGAAAACGGGCGACTCGTTCGGCTTCCTTGCCTTGCTCCAGCTGTTCAAGCACGAGGGTAAATTGCTCCCATTCGGCCTTGTGGCGAGTTTCGAAAAGGCTTTGCTTCATGTCGGGCCCAACAAGCCGCGGGCGATGCCATTGAGTTCGTCCACGGCCCCTGGCGCCGACACCTGCAACGGTTGCGCGAGTATGGCCGCCAGCTCTTTGACCCGTGCTTCAGATAGTTCACCCTGACGCTCGGCAAACCCGAGGATGGCGCGTTGTTCGGTCAGCGTCAGCGCAAAGGCCGGGCGCCGGGGCTGGATGTCAGGCAGTTGCGGTCGGGCAAGCGGTTGTTCGCGGTAGATCACCAGCGTGCCGGCAGCCAGATCGCCGAGGCGCTTGAAGGTAGGATGTTGCAGGCAACTGATGGCCCCGAGGAAATAGCCGAACGGCAGCATGTCGACAAATCGCAGCAGGTTGCGCAGCAGCGAAGCAGACCAGCCGATCGGCGTGCCATCGTCCTGTACCACTCGCAGGCCCATCCACTGCTTGCCGGGCGAACGCCCCTGATTGAGCACTTCGAACAGCACCATGTACCACCAGCTCACCACGAACAACAGAATCGAGCCGAGCCCTGCGCCGAGTTTTCCGAGGAACGCCAGGACAATGAACAGCAGGCCGACGATCAACCCGCGCAGCCCGAGATCGATGGAGAACGCCAGCGCACGAACCATCAACCCGGCCGGGCGCAGTGGCAGGTCGATGCCTTCCGGCGTTTCGACTTGATACCGCGTATCCAGTGGCGCGGACAGCGTCGCTTTCCCTGGCAGTGCTGTGGTCTCGAGCATGGGCAACCTTGATGTGGCCTGTTCGGGATTCGATGTCCGTCCGATGCTAGCAGCCTCTCGGGGGAAAACGACATAACTATGTATTGCACGGCACGTGGCCAGAGGTGATTGAATGACGAGATTACTGGCCGGGGCGGGATGTGAACGCCTAGACTTCGCCGATCTTCAGCTCAGGAATAGCCCGTGACCTCTATCTTCTGGTACGACTATGAAACCACTGGCATCAACCCCCGTTGCGACCGCCCGCTGCAAATGGCGGGGATTCGCACTGACTTCGATCTCAATGAAATAGACGAGCCGGTCAACCTTTACTGCCAGCCCAGTGAAGACATCCTGCCCCATCCGGCGGCTTGCGCGATCACGGGGATTACGCCCGGCCGACTGGCCGAGCAAGGCCTGAGCGAAGCCGACTTCATGACGCGGGTGCATGCTCAACTCGCTGCGCCCGGCACGTGTGGGGCGGGGTACAACACGCTGCGTTTCGACGACGAGATGACCCGTTACAGTCTTTACCGAAACTTTTTCGACCCTTATGCGCGCGAGTGGCAGGGCGGTAATAGCCGCTGGGACCTGATCGATGTGGTGCGTGCAGCCTATGCCTTGCGCCCTGACGGCATCGTTTGGCCGACGGACGACGAGGGACGGATAACGCTCAAGCTCGAACGCCTGACCGCCGCCAATGGCATCGATCACGGAAACGCTCACGAAGCGCTATCGGACGTTCGCGCCACCATCGCCCTGGCGCGTCTGATCCGGGAAAAACAGCCGAAGTTGTATGACTGGTTGTTTCAGTTGCGCGGTAAACAAAAGGTGATGGATCAGATTCGGCTGTTGCAGCCAATGGTGCACATCTCCGGGCGCTTTTCAGCGGCGCGCAATTATGTCGGTGTGGTGCTGCCCCTGGCCTGGCACCCGCGCAACAAGAACGCCTTGATTGTCTGTGACCTGCACCTGGACCCTCAGGGCTTGCTCGATCTTGATGCCGACACCTTGCGCCAACGGCTGTATACCCGCCGCGATGACTTGGCCGAGGGCGAGTTGCCGGTGCCGCTCAAACTTATCCACATCAATAAATGTCCGGTGGTGGCGCCGTTGTCGGTACTTCGCTCTGAAGATCAGCAACGTTTGGGGCTGGATATGTCGCTCTACCAAGAGCGTGCGCTGCGGCTAAGTGACGCACAAACAGTTTGGCGAGATAAAGTTCAGGCGATTTACGCCAGCGAAGATTTCGCCTCGAGCCAAGACCCTGAGCAACAGTTATACGATGGTTTTATCGGTGATCGGGATCGGCGTCTTTGTGAGCAAGTCAGGTCTGCCGACCCGGCTCAATTAGCGCAACAACAATGGCCTTTCGATGATGAACGATTGCCTGAATTATTGTTTCGATATCGCGCACGCAACTTCCCCGATACGTTGAGTTTCGAAGAGCAAGAACGCTGGAGAATATTCTGTCAGCAACGTTTGTCAGCACCCGAGTGGGGGGCGCCAAATACGCTGAAAACTTTTGTAGAGGCCGCCGCCCAATGGAGTATTACGGCTACATCGTTTCAGCGAGAGGTGCTGAATGAATGGCAGAATTATGTCGAAGGATTACGCAAACGTTTGAATCTTTGAAATCGAAAATGTTCGGGTGCTGAATCCCGGGCATAAAAAAACGCCAGCAGATGCTGGCGTTCTTTTTTGTCGCGGATGAGTCTGCGACAAGCGCTACGGCTTAGCCCAGCAGGGTAGCCCAGCCTTCAACCACGTCACCGCCCCACTTGGCTTTCCACTCTTTCAGAGTTTTGTGGTTGCCACCTTTGGTTTCGATGACTTCGCCGTTGTGCGGGTTTTTGTATTGTTTAACTTTGCGAGCACGCTTGGTGCCAGTAGTTTTTACTGCGCCGCCGCGTGGTGCTTTGGTTTTGGACTCTGGATCCAATAGCGCAATGATGTCACGCAGAGACTTGGAGTACTCGCCCATCAGGGTGCGCAGTTTGCCTTCGAATTCCAGCTCGGTTTGCAGTTTGTCGTCTTGGGACAGGTTCTTCAAACGGGCTTGCAGCTCTTTGATAGCTTCTTCGGTGGCGCGATATTCGTTGATCAAGGACATGAGGACTACCTTATGTTGGGGCGCTGGATGGCAGGTGACAGTGCGGCAATAATAGTCAGGGTGTTTCACCAAGTAAACATATAACCGGAGTTTTATTTAAATTAGTTACGGTGAATAGGGCATAAATTGCCGGTGTAGTTAAATAGTGTGATGCAGTCATCACGAATATTCACAATTGGGCACTTGAAGATTGGCAACAGGAACACCATCGCGCGGGTTGCAGGTGCTGCCAGAACCTGTGCCGCTTACCTTTGTGTCGGGCAAAACGTCATCAATACTGCAGTTTTGCTGCGCAATCGCTAGAATGGCCGCCTTTGCGAAGTTCTGGAGTTTGACCCTCATGCGCACTTTTCGGCTGGTGATTGCTTGCCCGGACCGCGTCGGCATCGTTGCTAAAGTCAGTAACTTTCTGGCGTCACATAACGGCTGGATCACTGAAGCGAGCCATCACTCGGACAATCTCAGTGGCTGGTTCTTCATGCGTCACGAAATTCGTGCCGATTCGCTGCCCTTCGGTATCGATGCCTTTCGCGAAGCGTTTGCACCGATTGCCGAAGAGTTCTCGATGAACTGGCGCATCACCGATACCGAGCAGAAAAAGCGCGTGGTACTGATGGCCAGTCGCGAGTCTCATTGCCTCGCCGACTTGTTGCACCGCTGGCACAGTGATGAGCTGGATTGCGAAATTTCCTGCGTGATCTCCAACCATGACGACTTGCGCAGCATGGTCGAGTGGCACGGGATTCCGTATTACCACGTACCGGTCAATCCGCAGGATAAAGAGCCGGCATTCGCCGAAGTCTCGCGCCTGGTCAAACAGCACGATGCCGAAGTGGTCGTACTTGCCCGCTACATGCAAATCCTGCCGCCCGAGTTGTGCCGCGAATATGCTCACAAGGTCATCAACATTCACCACAGCTTCCTGCCGTCGTTCGTCGGTGCCAAGCCGTATCACCAGGCATCGATGCGTGGCGTGAAGTTGATTGGCGCTACTTGCCACTACGTGACTGAAGAGCTGGATGCCGGTCCGATCATCGAACAGGACGTCGTTCGCGTCAGCCACAGTGACAGCATCGACGACATGGTGCGTTTCGGTCGGGACGTCGAGAAGATGGTGCTGGCCCGTGGTCTGCGTTATCACCTGGAAGATCGGGTGCTGGTGCACGGCAACAAAACCGTCGTGTTCTGACAGCCATACAACACAGTTGAAGTTCGAAGGGCCTGGGCGTTCAATCGCTTCAGGCCCTTCGCCGTTTCTGCACTGAGGACATGACATGGCCGATCCACTCGACAAAGCTACATCCAAGGCTCCCGCCACGTTGGGCGAAGGGTGTTTGAGTCGTTACGACCCGGATGACATGAGTCCAGAAGACGGGACGGAGTTTCCCGGTGCGGCCGAGTTGTGGGAGCAGTTGAATCCGGAGTCCGACGAAGAAATCGGGGAGGCCTAAAAAGATCGCAGCCTGCGGCAGCTCCTACAGGGGTACGCGATCCATGTAGGAGCTGCCGCAGGCTGCGATCTTTTAGGCCTGTTTGAATTTCATCAACTTCTTCAGCAGCGGCCGCCCAAGCATCAGTAAAAATACCGGCCCGCCGACTACCAGATAAAAGTAATAAGTCACCGCCCGCCAGATCAGAATCGCCGCCGCCGCGGTGGATTTCCCCACCATCGGCGCCAGCAGCGCCGCCGACGTCAACTCCGCCGCCCCGGCACCGCCCGGCAACAGGCTGAATTGCCCCGCGCTCAGCGAAAGCATCTGGATCAGAAAGCTCCAGGCCCACTGCAAATCCGCCCCAAGCCCACGCAATGCCAGATACAGCACGCTATAGCGCAAGATCCAATGCAGGCAAGTCAGGGCAAACACTGTAATGAGCGTCTGAAAGGGCAGCTTCAATGTGTCCGTGAACGCCGCCAGAAAGTGCAGGAGTTTTCGCGCCCAGCGCAGGCGCGTGGTGGTTTTGACATTCAGGCGAGCGAGCAACCGACCGCTCAGACGAATCAGCATTCGATGGTAGCGGGCGACCACCACGCAACTCAACAACCCGCCGAACATCGAAATGGCGCTGACGGTCAGCAGCCATTCCATGCGTTGGCTGAGGTGCTGGAACAACGCATAAATCAGGATTCCGCTCAGCGCACAAAGAAAAAACAGCAAATCGCTCAGCTGATCCATGGCAAACACGGCGCTGCCCCTGGCCGGACGCACGCCATTGCGCGCCAGCAGCGCCATGATCGTCAGCGGACCGCCGCTGCCACCCGGTGTGGCGCAATAAGCGAACTCGGCGGCCATCACCACACCGAGACTTTTTAGCGGGCCCACCTTGTCGCGCTGATCCCCTAGCAACAGGCGCAAGCGCATCGTGTTCAGCACCCAGCACAGCAGGATCATGCCGAACATGATCAGTAACCATGTCAGCGGAAAGCTTCGCAGTCGATACCAGGTTTCGTTACCGCCCAACAGCGACGGAATCAGCACCGCAGCGAGCAGCGCGACGAGCAGCAGAATCCCGCGACTCATGCGGCGCGACCTATACGGTCGCTTTGCAGCGCCAGCCAGCGTGCCTTGGTCATCGGCACACGTCCCTCGTCGAGCAAGCGCTTGAGGGTTTGCAGCCAGTAATTGCGCGAGTACTCGTGGCGCATATCGACCGGGTGCAAGCCCAGACGAATCACCGGTGCTTGCCGCCAGCGTTGTTCGCGTTGATCGCTGACGAGCTTCGACAACCCCCGGCGCCAGGCACTGCGCGCACTCCAGACCAGGCCTGGCGCATCAATTGCTGTGAAGTCCGGCAGACGATACAGATGCTGAGGATCGCTGGTGTAACTCAGAGGTAGCTGGCGCAAGGCCTGGCGTGTCCCTTTGCTCATCAACCAGGCCGGGGCGACGAAGCCCTCCAGCGGCCAGTGATAACGGTGGAATATTTCGATGCCGGCGCGCAGGCGGGCGAGGGCGGCTTCTTGAGACAGGCTGTAAAACTCGCCTTCGTGGGTGTAGATCCTGCGCATGAACCAGTCTTGTGGCGTAGTGGGAGTGGACGCTTCATCGCAATGAAAGTAACCGTGCAATGCCAGTTCGTCACCTCGGGCGAGACGACGGGTGAGCAAGCGTCGAAATCCCGGATGCTCTTCCAGATCGTTGTGCTTGTGGAAATTGGGCACCACCAGCCAGGTCATCGGCACCTCGCCCAGGGCGTCGACAGCTTCGACAAAGGGTTGGTAATCGGCCCAGGTTTGCGGTGCGACGTCGTGCAGGACGAGTATCAGGCTGGGCGGATTCATGGGCTCAACCATTGGCGGTCAGCGGCAAGTGGCTGCCAAGTACGGCGCGATAATGCCCCAGCAGGCTGTTGACCACCATGTCCCAAGAGTAATGCCGCTCGACATGGCTGCGGGCCTGTTTGCCCAACACCACGCTGCCCGAGCTGAACAGTTCGCGAACGGCGTCGGCCATCGCCAATGGATTATTCGGCGGGCAGAGCAGGCCGCATTGATCGGTGATGATTTCTTGAAAGGCCCCGGCCGCCACGGCCACCACCGGAATGCCACTGGCCATGGCTTCAAGAACCACCAGGCCGAATGTTTCCTGATCGCCTGCGTGCAGCAGCGCATCGGCGCTGGCCATCAATCGCGCCACGTGTGCCGCCGGACAGAACTCACCGATCACGGTCACGTTGTCCGGCACCACGGCCGGCATCGACGAACCTACCAGCAGCAGGTGATAGCGTCGGCCCAGGCGTTTCATGCAATCGAGCAGCACCGGCAGATTTTTTTCCTTGGCGCCGCGCCCGGCGAAGATCAGCAAATGAGTGTTTTCATCGATACCCAATTCGGCCCGCAGGCCCGGGTCCCGGGCATTGGGATGGAAGGTGTGCAAGTCGACGCCCAGCGGTTGCACGAAAACGTTCTTCACCCCCAACCCGATCAGTTTGTCGGCCATGACCTGGCTTGGCGCCAGAACCCGATCGAAGTTGCCATAGAGCTTGCTGACATAGGCTTCGACGTTGGTGGTGACCCAGTTGCCCATGCGATTGCTGACCAGCAGCGGCAGGTCCGAGTGATAAAAGCCGACCACCGGGACATCGAGTTGCCGCCGAGCGTCGAGTGCCGCCCATGCGGTGAGGTAGGGGTCGCCGACCTCGATCAGGTCGGGCTGTAAATCGTGCAGAACATTGCGCCAGGGCGCGAGACGGAGGGGGAAACGATAACCCTTGCCGAAGGGCAGGGCGGGGGCCGGAACCGTGTAAACGCCATCCTGTTCACTCAAGTAAGCCCCAGGGATCAGCAGACTGTGGCGAATGCCCGGCTTGATGCTCAGGCGACGGTGTTTTGCATCCAGATAAGTGCGCACGCCACCGCTGGCAGGGGCGTAGAACATGGTTATGTCAGCGATATGCACGATGAACATCCCTCCGGTCCGTTGGGCTCCCTTGGTTGACCTTTATGAAGGATAGATGTTCGGTTGGGGTTTTGCGGGGCAGTGAGGTTTGCGGTGTTTGGAGGGTCGCCTTCGCGAGCAAGCCCGCTCCCACAAGGTCTGGCGTTGAACCTGTGGGAGCGGGCTTGCTCGCGAAGGGGCCCGTCCGGACGCTAAATACGGAAACTGCCCACCAATTGTTTAAGCCGCGCCGCCTGCTGCTCAAGATCCGAGCACGCCCGCAACGTCGACTGCAGGTTTTCCACCCCTTCCTGATTCAGTGTGTTGATCTCGGTAATGTCGACGTTGATCGACTCCACCACCGCCGTCTGCTCCTCGGTCGCTGTCGCCACCGATTGGTTCATCCCGTCAATCTCGCCGATACGCAACGTCACGCTGTTCAAACGCTCGCCGGCCAGGTTGGCGATTTCGACGCTGTCCTGGCTGTGGCGCTGGCTGTCGCTCATGGTACTGACGGATTCGCGGGCGCCGACTTGCAGCTCCTCGATCATGGTCTGCACCTGTTGCGCCGATTCCTGAGTGCGGTGCGCCAGGTTGCGCACTTCATCGGCCACCACGGCAAAACCACGTCCGGCTTCACCGGCACGTGCTGCTTCGATGGCCGCGTTCAGCGCCAGCAAGTTGGTTTGCTGGGAGATGCTGGTGATCACTTCGAGAATCTGCCCGATGTTCACGGTTTTGCTGTTCAGCGATTCGATGTTGGTGCTCGAGGCGCTGAGCATGCTCGACAGTTGATTCATCGCGACAATGCTGCGATCCACCACTTGCTGGCCATCTTCGGCCAGGCTGCGGGCATCGCTGGCCTGACTCGATGCTTGTGCTGCGTTGCGGGCGATTTCCTGAGCGGCGGCGCCGAGCTGGTTGATCGCCGCGGCCACGCTGCTGGTGCGCGAAGCCTGTTGGTCGGAGTTGAACATCGACGAGTTCGAGGCGGCCACTACACGCAGAGCCACTTCGTTGACTTGCCCGGTGGCCGACGACACTTCGCGGATCGAACCGTGAATGCGTTCCACGAAGCGGTTGAACGCGGTACCGAGGACACCGAATTCATCGTTGTTCACGATGGTCAGGCGTTTGGTCAGGTCGCCTTCGCCGTCGGCGATGTCTGCCATGGCGCGGGTCATGACGTGCAGCGGCTGGATCAGCACGCGGATCAACATGCCCAACAAGGCAATGATGACCGCCACGGCAATCACCGTTGCAATCACTGCCGAGGTGCGGAATTCGCTGAGCATCGCGAAGGCTTTTTCTTTATCGACCGACAGACCGATGTACCAATTGACCGAGGGCAGGCCTTTGATCGGGGTGAAATTGAAGATGCGGGTCTTGCCGTTGACCTCCACTTCGCTGAAGTCCCTGCTGATGTGCGGCGTGTTTTGCGGGTACGCCTCATTCAGGGACTTCATCACCAGCGTTTTGTCCGGGTGAACCAGGATCTTGCCGTCGGCGCTGACCAGAAACGCATAACCCATGCCGCCAAAGTCGCGGCCACTCAGGTTGTCGATCAGGGTTTGCAGGCTAAGATCACCGCCCACTACGCCAATGCTCTGCCCGGCCTTTTTCGAGGCGGTGGCGATAGAGATGATGGTCTGGCCAGTAGCCGCATCGATGTAAGGTTCAGTCAGGGTCGCTGTGCTGCTGCTTTCGGCGCCTTTGTACCAAGGGCGCACGCGCGGATCGAAGCCGGCGGGCATTTTTGCATCCGGGCGAATAGTAAAGCTGCCGGTGGCATCGCCCAGGTAGGACGCCATGAAGGTCGACGTCAGAGCTTTCTGCTCAAGCAGGCTGGCGACGGTGGCAGGTTCCGGATTGATCGCGATGTTCTGGGCGAGGTTATCGATCAGCAGGACACGGCCGGTCAGCCAGGTCTGGATGTCGTTGGCGGTGACATCGCCCATCTCGTTGAAATAGCTGTTCAGGTCGTCGCGGATGGCAGTTCGCTGCAAATAATCGTTGTACAGCGTGAACGAGGCGAAAGCGGCAATAACGATGAGGGCGGCGGCAAGCAAAATTTTATGGCTGAAGCTCAGGTTTTTGTTCATGGCTCGGGGGTCCGCTAAGGTCTTATTGTTCGGGGCGCGTTGCTGTTAATGCGCGCAAAATGAGTGCGCAATGGAGCGAGTCGGTAATTCCTGCTCTCCATAGGGGAATGTCGGACCTTGCTTTCAATTGGGTCTCTCGCTTATTCCTATCGGCCGTGAAGGATCAAAGATTAACCATGGGTGACAAAATGCCTGACTCATTACAACTCGTTATCGGTGCCGATCTCGCCGGGCAGCCCATTGCCCAGGCCATGCGCCTGGCGAACCGTCATGGTTTGGTCGCGGGCGCTACCGGGACGGGCAAAACCGTCACCTTGCAACGGATGGCCGAAGCATTCAGCGATGCCGGCGTGGCGGTGTTTGCCGCGGATATCAAGGGTGACCTGTGTGGGCTGGGCGCCGCCGGCAACCCTCAAGGCAAAATCGCCGAGCGGATTGCCGGGATGCCTTGGCTGAACCACACGCCTCAAGCGTATCCGGTGACCCTGTGGGACATTCACGGTCAGTCCGGTCATCCGTTGCGCACAACCTTGAGCGAAATGGGGCCGTTATTGATTGGCAGCCTGCTGGAGCTGACCGACAGTCAACAGTCGGCGCTGTACGCCGCGTTCAAGGTGGCGGACCGTGAAGGGCTGTTGCTGCTGGACCTCAAGGACCTGAAGGCACTGCTCAATCACCTGCGTGACAACCCCGAATTGCTCGGTGACGACGCCGCGCTGATGACCACCGGTTCCAGTCAGGCGCTGTTGCGGCGTCTGGCGACCCTGGAACAGCAGGGCGCCGAAGCGCTGTTCGGTGAGCCGGCGCTGCAACTCGAAGACATTCTGCGGCCGACCGCCGAGGGCCGCGGGCGCATTCACTTGCTTGATGCCAGCCGTCTGGTGCACGAAGCGCCGAAGGTCTATGCAACGTTCCTGTTGTGGCTGCTGGCCGAACTGTTCGAGCAACTGCCAGAGCGCGGCGATTCGGACAAACCGCTGCTGGCGTTGTTTTTCGACGAAGCGCATTTATTGTTCGCCGGTACGCCCAAGGCTTTGCAGGATCGTCTTGAGCAAGTGGTGCGGTTGATTCGCTCGAAAGGCGTTGGGGTGTATTTCGTCACCCAATCGCCGGGCGACTTGCCGGATGACGTGCTGGCTCAGCTCGGTTTGCGCATTCAGCATGGCTTGCGCGCGTTCACCGCCAAGGAGCAGAAATCCCTGCGAGCGGTGGCCGAAGGCTTCCGGCCGAACCCGGCGTTCGATGCCTTGTCGGTGCTGACCGAGCTTGGGATTGGCGAGGCGCTGGTCGGTACGTTGCAGGACAAGGGCACCCCGGAGATGGTTCAGCGGGTTTTGGTGGCACCGCCGCAATCGCGGATCGGGCCGTTGAGCGAGAGTGAACGCACAGTGCTGATCTCGGGGTCGCCATTCAAGGGGCGGTATGACAAACCCGTTGATCGCGAATCGGCTTATGAAGTGTTGATGGGGCGCAAAGGGTTGGCGCCAGAGCCTGACGCTGTTCCGGGCAAACCGGCAGCCGAAGAGCCAAGCTTCACCGACAAGGCCGGGGAATTCCTCGGCACCGCGGCGGGGCAGGCACTGAAATCGGCGATGCGCCAGGCGGCTAATCAATTGGGCCGACAGTTGGTACGCGGCTTGATGGGGTCGTTGCTCGGAGGCAGCAAACGCCGCTAAAAGCAAAAGATCGCAGCCTTCGGCAGCTCCTTGGGTGTACACCATCCCAATGTAGGAGCTGCCGAAGGCTGCGATCTTTTGATCTTGCTTTTAATCCTTGGGTTTAGCGTGCGCCGCAAGGCGTTCCAGCGCTGCCCGCAGATTCGGATCGCTGATCCCGTCGGCTGTGGCCTGAATGGTCGCGCCTGCATCGGTCGACAAGCTGATGGTATGGCCAGCCGCCCCTTGCTGAACCGTGGGCGGCTGAACCTTGAACAGAATCCGCGTCAGGCTGGCGAATTCGTCGAACATCTGTAGTTGCCGTTGCAGACGCTTTTGCTGATAACGCAGGCGGGTTGCCCAATGACCGTCGGTCACTATCAGCAACAAACTGCCTTCGCGCCACGACGCCACATGGCAATGCTCGCGGGCGGCGGGCTGCAATTGGCTTTCCAGCAGACGTTGTAAATGACCCAGGCGTTGAGCGTGGCCGAAGATGGCTTTCAGCGGTTTGGCTTCGCGAAGCAGGACGGCGGGTGCTCTGGCCGTAAGAGGGCGAAATGCCATGATCAGACACCTGAAGTAACAGAGCCGCCATGTTAGCAGAAAGCACCGGATGCACCCGAGCCATTGCTTTGCGAGCGCTTTACCCATTAAATCAACAAGTAACTTCTGCCCTGAATGGCTTGAAGTTGAGCAAAAAGCCCTTATTTTAAGTGAGCCCCGTCAAAGCGCTGTGCCAGTATCGTGGAATAACGCCACTTTCCTCACCATCGTTTCCGGGTAGAATGCTCGTTCGCATGCGGCCATGAGGGCTGCTCGGGCGACTCACGGGGCCGCCCTCCATCCCTTTAGTGTGGAAGATCCTGCCGATATGTTTGCGCCTTTGTTAAAGAAACTTTTTGGAAGCAAGAACGAGCGTGAAGTCAAACGCATGCTCAAGACGGTGCAACTCGTCAATGCCTTCGAAGAGCAAATGGTGGCCCTTTCGGACGATCAATTGCGTGCCAAGACAGATGAGTTCAAGGCCCGCATCGCCAAAGGGGAAACCCTCGACAAGCTGCTGCCCGAAGCCTTTGCGGTCGCCCGCGAAGCCGGCAAGCGCGTCATGGGTATGCGCCACTTCGACGTCCAGCTGATCGGCGGCATGACCTTGCATGAAGGCCAGATCGCGGAAATGCGTACCGGTGAAGGCAAGACCCTGGTGGCAACACTGGGCGTTTACCTCAACGCGCTGTCCGGCAAGGGCGTGCACGTTGTGACGGTGAACGACTACCTGGCCCGTCGTGACGCCAACTGGATGCGTCCGCTCTACGAATTCCTCGGAATGTCGGTCGGTGTTGTCACGCCGTTCCAGCCGCCGGAAGAGAAACGTCTGGCTTACGCTGCCGACATTACCTACGGCACCAACAACGAATTCGGTTTCGACTACCTGCGCGACAACATGGCGTTCAGCATGGAAGAAAAATTCCAGCGCGAACTCAATTTTGCCGTGATCGACGAAGTCGACTCCATCCTCATCGACGAAGCCCGTACCCCGCTGATCATTTCCGGTCAGGCCGAGGACAGCTCCAAGCTGTACATCGAGATCAACAAACTGATCCCGCAGCTTGAGTTGCACATCGAAGAAGTGGAAGGCGAAGTCACCAAGGCCGGCCACTACACCGTCGACGAGAAGACCCGTCAGGTTGAGCTCAACGAAGCCGGTCACCAGTTCATCGAAGACATGCTGACCCGTGTTGGCCTGCTGGCTGAAGGCGAGAGCCTGTACTCGGCGCACAACCTTGGTCTGCTGACCCACGTTTATGCCGGTCTGCGCGCTCATAAACTGTTCAATCGCAACATCGAATACATCGTGCAGGATGGCCAGGTCGTTCTGGTCGACGAACACACCGGTCGCACCATGCCGGGTCGCCGTCTGTCCGAAGGCCTGCACCAGGCCATCGAAGCCAAGGAAAACCTGAACATTCAGGCCGAAAGCCAGACCCTGGCCTCGACCACGTTCCAGAACTACTTCCGTCTGTACAACAAGCTGTCCGGCATGACCGGTACCGCTGACACCGAAGCGTTCGAATTCCACCAGATCTACGGTCTGTCGGTGATGGTTATCCCGCCGAACAAACCGCTGGCGCGTAAAGACTACAACGACCTGGTGTTCCTGACTGCCGAAGAGAAATACGCGGCGATCATCAATGACATCAAGGAATGCATGACCCAGGGCCGTCCGGTGCTGGTGGGTACTGCAACCATCGAAACTTCCGAGCACATGTCTGCGCTGCTGCAGAAGGAAGGCATCGAACACAAGGTTCTGAACGCCAAGTTCCACGAAAAAGAAGCCGAGATCATTGCCCAGGCCGGTCGCCCAGGCGCACTGACCATCGCCACCAACATGGCCGGTCGTGGTACCGACATCCTGTTGGGCGGTAACTGGGAAGTGGAAGTGGCAACCCTGGAAGACCCGACCCCTGAGCAGATTGCCCAGATCAAGGCCGACTGGCAGAAACGTCACCAGCAAGTGCTCGAGTCGGGCGGTTTGCAGGTGATTGCTTCCGAGCGTCACGAATCGCGCCGTATCGACAACCAGCTGCGTGGTCGTGCCGGTCGTCAGGGTGACGCTGGTTCCAGCCGTTTCTACCTGTCGCTGGAAGACAGCCTGATGCGCATCTTCGCCTCTGATCGGGTGAAGAACTTCATGAAGGCCCTGGGCATGCAGCCTGGCGAGGCGATCGAGCACCGCATGGTGACCAACGCCATCGAGAAGGCTCAGCGCAAGGTTGAAGGCCGCAACTTCGACATTCGTAAGCAACTGCTCGAGTTCGACGACGTCAACAACGAACAACGTAAAGTGATCTATCACATGCGTAACAGTTTGTTGGCCGCCGACAACATCGGTGAAACCATCGCCGACTTCCGTCAGGACGTGCTCAACGCAACGGTCAGCGCACACATTCCACCGCAATCGCTGCCTGAGCAGTGGGACGTGGCCGGTCTGGAAGCGGCGTTGCAGAGCGACTTCGGTGTGGCGCTGCCGATCCAGAAATGGCTCGACGAAGACGACCACCTGTACGAAGAAACCCTGCGCGAGAAGCTCATGACCGAGCTGCTGGCCGCGTACAACGAGAAAGAAGAGCAGGCGAGCGCCGAGGCGCTGCGCACCTTCGAGAAGCAAATCGTCCTGCGTGTGCTCGACGACCTGTGGAAAGATCACCTGTCGACCATGGATCACCTGCGTCACGGCATCCACTTGCGTGGTTATGCGCAGAAGAACCCGAAGCAAGAGTACAAGCGCGAGTCCTACACGCTGTTCTCCGAGCTGCTGGATTCGATCAAGCGCGACTCGATCCGTGTGCTGTCCCACGTTCAGGTTCGCCGCGAAGATCCGATCGAAGAAGAACAACGCCTGCGTCAGGAAGCCGAAGCACTGGCTGCGCGCATGCAGTTCCAGCACGACGAAGCACCGGGGCTTGAGCAACCGGAACTGCTGGGTGAAGAGGTCGATGTCGCCCTTGCCATCGCTCCGGTACGCAACGAACAGAAGCTGGGCCGCAACGAACTTTGCTACTGCGGTTCGGGCAAGAAGTTCAAGCATTGCCACGGGCAGATCCAGTAAAACCCGTTTCATACGCTGAAATACCCGCGCCGCGACCGGCTTATGCCGTCGCGGCGTTTTGCCATTTAAACCACCGTTCTTCCTGAAAGCGGTGCTGACATCATTTATTAAGGAGCGCATTCATGGCTGTTGGTCTTGGTCCTTTGCCAACGTTGCACCCGGTTGCCGGTTTTGAACTCGGTATCGCCTCGGCTGGCATCAAGCGCCCGGGGCGCAAGGATGTTGTGGTCATGCGCTGTGCCGAAGGTTCCACGGTCGCTGGCGTGTTCACCCTGAACGCTTTTTGCGCGGCTCCCGTGATCCTGGCCAAGCAGCGCGTGCAAGGTCCGGTGCGTTACCTGTTGACCAATACCGGCAATGCCAACGCCGGCACTGGCGAACCAGGCCTTGCCGCCGCCGAGCGCACGTGCGCCAAACTGGCTGAGCTGACCGGCGTCGACGCCAGCCTGGTGCTGCCGTACTCCACCGGTGTGATCGGCGAGCCGCTGCCGGTCGAGAAAATCGAAGGAGCCCTGCAAGCCGCCCTCGACGACCTGTCGGTCAACAACTGGGAAGCTGCCGCCACCGGCATCATGACCACCGACACCCTGCCAAAAGGTGCCAGCCGCCAGTTCCAGCATGACGGCGTGACCATCACCGTCACCGGTATCAGCAAAGGCGCGGGCATGATCCGCCCGAACATGGCGACCATGCTCGGCTACATCGCCACCGACGCCAAAGTCTCCCGCGACGTGCTGCAAAACCTGCTGCTGGACGGTGCCAACAAATCGTTCAACCGCATCACCATCGACGGCGACACTTCGACCAACGACTGCTGCATGCTGATCGCCACCGGTCAGGCAGCACTGCCGGAAATCACTGAGGCCAGCGGTGATTTGTTCGCCAAGCTGAAACAGGCCGTGTTCGAAGTGTGCATGGACGTGGCCCAGGCTATCGTTCGTGACGGCGAGGGCGCGACCAAGTTTGTGACCGTTGAAGTGAACGGCGGCGGCAATCACCAGGAATGCCTGGACGTCGGTTACACCGTGGCTCACTCGCCGCTGATCAAGACCGCACTGTTCGCCTCCGATCCGAACTGGGGCCGCATTCTGGCCGCCGTCGGCCGTGCCGGCGTACCGAACCTGGACGTGAGCAAGATCGACGTGTTCCTCGGTGATGTCTGTATCGCCAGCCGTGGCGCTCGTGCATCGACCTACACCGAAGCCCAGGGCGCGGCCGTGATGCAGCAGGAAGAAATCACGATCCGTATCGAGCTGGGTCGCGGTGATTGCAGCGAAACCATCTGGACCACCGACCTGTCCCACGAATACGTGAAAATCAACGCCGAATACCGCACGTAACCAAAGTCAGGACCGAGTCGCTCCCTTCGCGAGCAAGCCCGCTCCCACATTGGTTTGAGGTGTACACAAATCTAATGTGGGAGCGGGCTTGCTCGCGAAAGCGGTCTCTCAGTCACTAAATAGACTGGCCTGTTTCCTCCATCAAAAGGTCCCGAACATGAGCCTGCACCTGATCATCGGCGACAAACTGATCTCCTCCTGGTCCCTGCGCGGCGCGTTGGCCCTCGACCTGGCTGGCGCCCCTTACACCGAAGAACTGATCAAGCTGAACCAGCCGGATACGCGTGAGCGTCTGCTCAAGCACTCGCCGACCGCGAAAGTCCCGCTGCTGAAAACCGAACACGGCACCATCGCCGATTCCCTGGCGATTGCCGAGTATCTGGCAGAGCAGTTCCCCGACGCCGGCCTCTGGCCCAATGACACCGCCGCCCGCGCCCAGGCCCGTTCGGCCTGCGCGCAGATGCACAGCGGTTTCTTCGCCATGCGCGGCAACATGCCATTCGACCTGAGCCACGACGCTGCGCTGTCGCCGACACCGGCTGACGTCCAGGTCGACATTGAGCGTATGTTGGCGTTGTGGGCCGAGTGCCGCGCCGCCGCCACCGAAACCGGTCCGTTCCTGTTCGGCGGCGCGACCCTGGCGGATGCCTTCTTCGCACCGATCGCCGTGCGCCTGCGCACCTATCAGGTGAGGCTGCCCGCAGCGGACGCGGCCTACGTCGAAACCATCTACCAATGGCCCGCCTTCAAGGCGTGGCAGAAGGCGGGTCTGGAGGAGGTCGGGCAGTGAAGCGAGTACACGTAGCCGCCGCTGTCATCCGCGATGGCAGTGGCAAGATCCTCATTGCCCGCCGTGCCGACACTCAGCATCAGGGTGGCCTGTGGGAATTCCCCGGTGGCAAGGTCGAGGCCGACGAATCCGTCGAAACCGCCCTGGCTCGCGAACTCCATGAAGAGTTGGGCATTGTGGTCAACGCGGCTCGCCCGCTGATCAAGGTCCGGCACGATTACCCGGACAAGCAAGTGTTGCTGGACGTTTGGGAAGTGTCGGCCTTTACCGGCGAACCGCACGGCGCCGAAGGCCAGCCGTTGGAATGGGTCGCGCCCCGCGATCTGCTGAACTACGAGTTCCCGGCGGCCAACCAGCCGATTGTCGCGGCTGCACGGTTACCCGCGCAGTATTTGATTACCCCGGAAGATCTGGAAACCCCGGCCTTGCTGCGCGGTATTCAGAAAGCCATTGCCGGCGGCATCAAGCTGATCCAGTTGCGGGCACCCAACGGCTACGATCCGAAGTACCGCGATCTGGCGGTGGACGCGGCGGGGCTGTGTGCCGGCAAGGCGCAGTTGATGATCAAGGGGCCGTTCGAGTGGCTGGGAGATTTCCCGTCCGCCGGTTGGCACATCACCTCCGCGCAACTGCGCAAATACGCAGCGGCTGGCCGCCCGTTACCGGCGTCGCGCTGGCTGGCGGCGTCCTGCCATAACGCTGAAGAGCTGGCGTTGGCCGAGCAGATGGGGGTGGATTTTGTGACCCTGTCACCGGTGCAACCGACCCTGACTCATCCGGGGGCTCAGCCGCTGGGCTGGGAACAGGCTTGCGCGTTGATCGAAGGTTTCAGCAAGCCGGTGTTCTTGCTCGGTGGTGTTGGCCCGGCGGATCTTCAGAAAGCCTGGGAGGCGGGCGCGCAGGGTGCGGCGGGTATTCGGGCGTTTTGGCCTGATTCTTCGGTGTAGCAACTGGCCTCTTCGCGAGCAAGCCCGCTCCCACATTCGATCGCGTTCCTTCTGGAAGAACTCGGTAAGCTGTGGGAGCGGGCTTGCTCGCGAAGGCGGCCTGACAGGCGCCGACTAAACTTCGGGTTTCGCCGCCGGCTGCCACAAAATCTCGGCAATCCCCTGTCGCTTGGCAATCAACCGTGCCACCACAAACAACAAATCCGACAACCGATTGATATACGCCAACCCAACCCCAGCCAACGGTTCGACAACATTCAAATGCTGACACCGCCGCTCGGCACTGCGCGCCAGGCTTCTGCACACATGGGCCTGAGCAATCAACGCCGAACCACCCGGCAGAATGAAATTCTGCAGCGGCCCCAGCTCTTCATTCCACACATCGATTGCAGTTTCCAGACGTTCCACTTCTGCCATGTTCAGTGCCTGATACACCGGCATCGCCAGTTCACCACCCAAGTCGAACAACCGGTGCTGGCAAGGCGCCAAAACATCGATCACTTCGTTCAAGCCCGGATACTCGCCACTTTCCGCCGCCAACCCGGCCAATAGCACACCCACCTGACTGTTCAGCGTATCGACTTCGCCAATGGCTTCGATCCGTGGATGATCCTTGGGCACGCGGCGGCCGTCGCCCAGCCCGGTTTCGCCTTTGTCGCCGGTGCGGGTGTAAATCTTCGACAAGCGAAAGCCCATGGTTACCTCGATAGCTGATTGAGTTCTTGAGAGACGAGCGGGGTGCCCGCCAAGGGCAGGCGCAAGGTGAAACACGTGCCTTGGCCCAGGGTCGATTGCACTTCCATCTGACCCTTGTGGTTGTTGGTAATGATGAAATACGAGACCGACAGGCCAAGGCCGGTGCCCTGACCGATTTCCTTGGTGGTGAAGAACGGCTCGAAGGTGCGTTTGCGCACGCTCTCGCTCATGCCGATGCCGTTGTCCTCCACCTGGATTTCCGCCCACGGTGGATTCAGTTTGGTGCGCAGAATGATCCGTCCCGGCTCGCGGTCGTCTTCACGTTGGTGAATCGCCTGAGCGGCGTTTTTCAGCAGATTGAGTAGCACTTGCTCCAGTTCGTTCGCGGTCCCGGGCACCGGGCCCAACGCTGGATCGAACTGGCGAATGATCGCCTGGCCCTTGAAGTCGAAACCGATCGCCAGGTCGAAGTCGTTGCCGGCGATTTCCACCGCCTGATCGATCAGCGCCGGCAGGTCGCACGGGGCCATTTGCCGGGTACTGCGGCGACTGAAGCTGAGCATGTGCGTGACAATCTTCGCCGCCCGGGCGCCAGCCTGTTGAATGCCATCGAGCAACTGCGGCACTTCGCGCGCTTGCAGGTATTTGTTGACCGTTTCCAGCGCGATCCCGGTTTGCTCGGCTTGTTCGAGATTCTTCGGCAGATCAGGCGAAAGGCGCCGGCGAATGTTCTGCACGTTGTGCAGGATCGCGCCTAACGGGTTGTTGATCTCGTGAGCCATGCCCGCGGCAAGGCCGCCGACCGAGAGCATTTTTTCCGACTGCACCATCATTTCTTCCAGCGACAGACGCTGAGTGATGTCGTCGATCCGGATCACCACACCACGCCCGGCACCGCCCATCAGCGGGTAGAACGTCAGCGCGTAGTGCTTGGGTTCTTCGTCCTTGAGCCACGTCACCCGTTCAATCTTGGCCACTGTGTGCTGCTCGACGGTTTGCTTGAGTTGCGGCAGAAACGGCTTGAGTGGTTCGAAGGCAAGGAAGATCGGCTGGTTCAAGGCTTCGTCGAGGCGCGTGCCGGAGAGGGCGCTGGCCTCCTGATTCCACTGCGTCACGTAGAGCTGTTCATCAAGGGCGATCAGCGCCGAGGGCATGGAATCGATGATGCTGTTGAGGTAGTTCTGGAAACCGGTGAGCTTCTTCTCGATCTTGCTGCGCACCTGGACTTCCAGTTCCAGTTTGCGATTGGTATGACGGGTTTCTTCGGCCAGGCCCTGGGCCTGGTCATAAGCGGCCTGGGAATCGTCCCGGGCCCGCTTGAGTTGCTGCTCACGGGCCTCGATCCGCGACAGCATGGTGTTGAATGCCTCGGCGAGGCTGCCGATTTCGTCATGGTTACCGCGGGAGGCGCGCAAGGCGTAGTTCTCTTCCCGGGTCACTTGCCGGGAAAGCTCTTCGAGCTGATGAATTGGCCGGGTGATCAGGCGTTTGATCTGTCGGGCGATCACCAGCCACAACAGCACACTGAAGATCAGAATCCCGAGGCTGGCGGTCAGGGTCCCGGTGTAGAACGCCATCGGCAGTTCGCTGCTGGCGACCAGTAACAGGTGGCCGGGCGCGGTGCCGGGGCGGGGCAGGGTGATGATTTGATTGCTGCGAAACTCGGTAGCTTGCCAGGATTCAATGTGCCGGTAACGCGTTGGCAGGCTCAGATTGTCGCCATGCTGCAACTGCGCCAGACGCTCGCCCTTGCCGTCATAAAGGGCCGCCGCGCGCAACGGTGAATAGCTGTTGAGTTCATTGAGCAGGCGTTCGGCGCTTTGCGGTGACTGCAAGGCTTCGGACACCAGGCTGGGGTTGGACACCAGGCGGCCGATGGTCTGCAAGGCTTGAGGTGCCATGCTTTCCTGGGAGATGTAGTACGCGGCGCTGATAAAGGTCAGGTTGGCGACCAGCAGGACGGTGGTCAACAGCACCAGCAGGGCGGCCAGCAATTTCTGGCCGACCGGAAGGTTTTCAAGGCGCTGGCGCAATAGCATCAGGTTCATCGCTGAAAAGGAACAAGTGGCCAGCGTAGCCGCTGCTCAGTCGCTGGGCAATCCAAGGCTGTGCAGATGGGTGATCAACCTTTGCTCAAGTTGATTGAGGTGCGGCAGGTTGAGTTGATGCCTCGCGGCGACTTTGCAGGCATGACCCAATAGATAGCTGATCTCGGTCCGGCGCTGGTTCGCGACGTCCTGGTACATCGAAGAGTAGTTGGCGGCGGTCGCGTGAATCACCCGTTCGACTTCCTGTTGAAGGTCCTCGGCCGCTGCCGGTTGACCGCAGCGCTCAAGCAACTCGGTCAATTCGCCGCAAAGGGTGGCGACTTCGCAGTGGTGTTCCTGTAAACCGCCATTACGGCAGTCGTGTAGCACGGTCAGCGGATTGATCGCGCAGTTGAGCGCCAGTTTTCGCCACAGCCGGGTCAGAATGTCGGTGCTCCACTCGTGGGGAATACCGGCGGCGCTCACGTCATCCAGCCAGATCGGCGCCACGGGATGCCCGGCATCCCCCAGCCAGGTGTAACCGTGGCCGGCGAATACCACGCGCCAATCGCCATCGCGAAAGGCACCTTCAGTGCTTGACGCGAAAATGCAGCGAGCCTGCGGCACCTGCTTGGCGACGGCGTCTTGGCTGCCAAGACCGTTCTGCAACAGGATCAGCTCGGCGTCGGGGGCCAGGCGCGGTGCCAGTTGGGCCACGGCTTTCTCGGCATCGTAGGCTTTGCAGGCCACCAGCAGGCGGTTGATCGGTTCACTGTTGTCGGGTGTTTCGGCGGGCACCGGATAGCACTTCGCTTTACCGTGTTCGACCAGCGTCAACCCACCCGCCGCCTCATACGCCTGCAAGCGTGCAGCGTCCCGCACGATCAGCTTGACCGGCACGCCGGCCCGTGCCAGTCGAGTGGCCCATAAGGTGCCAAGGCTGCCGGCGCCCAGAACATGCCAGGTGGTGGACATCAGCTTTTTGCTCTGTTTGTCGCGCGCATGGGAGGCTCGCAGTGAATGATGGGAAAGACCCGTTATAATCAGCGCGGATTTTAACCGCAAGCCAGGCGTGCTCCATCGTGATCGAGCATGCCCTTTTATTGGAGAGATTACATGCCGTCGTTCGACGTGGTATCCGAACTGGACAAACACGAAGTCACCAACGCGGTCGAGAACGCCGTCAAGGAACTCGATCGTCGTTATGACCTGAAAGGCAAAGGCACCTTCGAGTTCAAGGAAAAGGACCTGACCGTCAACCTGACTGCTGAAGCCGATTTCCAGCTCGAAGCGATGATTGAGATCCTCAAGCTGGCCCTGGTCAAGCGCAAAATCGACGTGCAGTGCCTTGAAGTCAAGGATGCCTATGCGTCGGGCAAACTGATGAAGCAGGAAGCGGTCCTCAAGGAAGGCATCGACAAAGAGCTGGCGAAGAAAATCGTCGCTCATGTCAAAGACGCCAAGCTCAAGGTTCAGGCTGCCATTCAGGGTGAGCAGGTGCGCATTACCGGCAAGAAGCGTGATGACTTGCAGGAAGCCATCGCGGCCCTGCGCGCCAAGACTTTCGATATGCCGCTGCAGTTCAACAACTTCCGCGACTGACCTTTCATGCGGGAACCTTGTGGGAGCGGCGGTGCGACGACTCGACTTGCTCGCGAAGAGGGCGTATCACCCGACATCACTGTTGAATGACACACCGCTTTCGCGAGCAAGTCGAATCGTCGCACCGTCGCTCCCACCCGGATTGTGCTTAACCCAGGAGAATGTAGATGGATTTGAATACTGAAGTGGACAACCTGGTCAAGGCGTCTCAAGCCTGGATTCCGATGATCATGGAATACGGCAGCCGCGTGCTGCTGGCGGTCATCACGCTGGCCATCGGCTGGTGGCTGATCAACAAGGTGGCGCTAAAACTTGGCGGGTTGCTGGCGCTGCGTAACGCCGACCTGGCGCTGCAAGGGTTTATCAGTAGCCTGGCGAACATTATTCTCAAGGTTCTGTTGATCGTGAGCGTGGCATCGATGATCGGGGTGGAAACCACTTCGTTCGTCGCGGCCATCGGTGCGGCAGGTCTGGCCATCGGTCTGGCCTTGCAGGGCAGCCTGGCGAACTTCGCGGGTGGTGTGCTGATTCTGTTGTTCCGCCCGTTCCGCATTGGTGACTGGATCGAAGCCCAAGGTGTTGCCGGCACGGTCGACAGCATTCAGATCTTCCACACGGTGCTGCGTACTGGCGATAACAAAACCATCATCGTGCCTAACGGTAATCTGTCGAACGGCATCATCACCAACACTAACCGTCAACCGACGCGCAAAGTTGTGTTTGATGTGGGCGTTGATTACGAAGCGGACCTGCAAAAGGCCCGTCATGTTTTGCTGGACCTGGCCAAAGATGAGCGTGTTTTGGTGGAGCCGGCACCTCAGGCAGTGATTTCGACACTGGGTGATAGTTCGATCACTGTTTCTCTGCGAGTGTGGGTGAAGACTGCAGATTATTGGGACGTGATGTTCATGTTCAACGAACAGTCCCGTGACCGTTTGAAAACGGCTGGTATCGATATTCCGTTTCCACAGCGGGTGATTCGAGTGGTTCAGGAAGCAACCGTGCAGTAACCGTACTTTTATTAGTTGGCTGTCAGTAATGGGCCCAAGAGATTAATAGTCTCTTGGGCTTTTTTCTGCCCTCCAGCCAGTTCATTGATAAAAGTTCTAATGTTATGACATGAAGTTGTTTGCTGATTTGCAAATTTTACGGCGTGCATAAAAAAACCGCCCACCTGAAGAGGTGGGCGGTTTTTGACTTTCAGTACTGCTGGTCTTACATCCGGATTACAGGATGTTCAGCGGGTACTCGATGATCAGACGGGTATCGTAGTTGTCACGCGAATAGTTGGCATACGCGCCGTTTGCACGGTAGTTGGCGAAACGAGCACGGAAAGACAGGTCTTTGGCCGGGCCTTCTTGCACAACGTACTTGGACTCGATGTTCCACTCGTTTTCCTTGCCTTCACCCAGACCGTTGGTCTTGATGTTGTCACCCATTACGTAACGGGTCATGAAACTTAGACCAGGTACGCCGTAGGTAGCCATGTTCAGGTCGTAGCGAGCTTGATAGGATTTCTCCTCGCGGCCCACGAAGTCGGAGATCTGAATGGAGTTGGAAACGAAGATGGTGCTGTTGCCGTCAACGCCATAGTAGTAAGCGTTGTCGCCGCTGGACTGCTGGTAACCGAGGGTGAACTTGTGAGCACCGAGGCTGTAGGCAGCTGCCAGGGACCACAGGTTGTTGTCCACACCCAGGGTGCCGTCGCCGATGGCGTCAACCAGGTCGCCGCGGGTATCGCCTTTGGTTTTATAACCGTTGAGGTCGAAGTTCAGGGACTGACCTTCGGTGATAGGCAGGGTGTAGTTCAGGTTGACGTAGTACTTTTTGAAGTACTCTTCGGCATCCGACGCAGCCAGTGCACCGGTGAAGTTGTCGGTGAAGGCGTAGCTGGCACCGAAGATGTTGATGCCTTTGCTCAGGCCTTTGGCGTGGTTGCCATCTTCATCCGGCAGACCAGCGATGCTGTCATGACCCATACCGGTTTGGGAGCTCAGCGCGGTGAAACGACCGGCGCTCAGTTCCAGGCCTTTGATTTCCTTGCTGGTCAGCAAGGTGCCTTCAGCAACTTCTGGCAGCATACGGCTGTCATCTGTAGCAAACACAGGGCTGGCAACGAATTGACGGCCGTATTTCAGAACGGTGTCGGAGAGACGCAGTTTGACTGCACCGCCGACCTTGCCCTGGGATTTCTCTTCGTTGTTGTCGCTATCGATAGCGAACAGGCCGTTACCACGGTGGCCCGAACCGCCATCAAGTTTGACCGCACCCATTGCCATGGCATCAAGACCGAAGCCAACAGTACCTTGAGTGAAGCCCGACTCGTAAGTGAGCAACTGGCTAAGGCCGGAGGACTGGCGATAGCCGGAGTCTGCGTTGTTGCGTGCACCGTTTTTGTAATCGCGGTTCATGTACTCAAAACGGGTTTTAAGTTTCAGGCTCTGGTCGCCGAAGAAACCCTTGGAATCGTCTTGGGAGGACGCCATTGCGAACTGCGAGGTGCCTGCTGCAACAGCCAGTGCGATCATGCTCCACTTCATCACGCGCATCGTGATTTGCTCCTTTGGTTTTTAGAAGAGTACTGCCGTCCCACCTGATTTATTATCTGGGCGGCTCTTTCTTTTTGTGTCGGCGCAAACTTATATCACGCCGACCATGTTGGCGATACTTGCGCATCTAACCTTTCAGCTTCTTTACGACCCTGTCGCAAACAGCTTGGTAGATGTCGCAAATTTACAGCCTCAATGCAAGCGGGCTGGCAACTTTAGCGTTGTTTTCCAGGGCTTGAGCATCGGTAAAAAGAGTCCCTGGTGAAACGCTTGAATCTCCATCGGGCAACCCTGCCACTGTTTTTATTTGCCTTGAAGCGTCCACTTCCAGCGGACGCTTCAGAGGCGATGTGGGTGTGAATGCAACAAGCGTGCACAAATCAGAATCCTGCTGGTTTTTTTTCTGAATGTTTGCCTGCCGCTGTAAAAACCTCATAAAACCGGGGTGTTCAAGCACGTATTGTTCGGGCTTGACGCCATGGTTTGCATCGTGTTGCACCCTTATGGCCGACTGCACGACAACCAAAAACGTTACCGGTTCACCCCACCAGTGAGTAGATGGCGGATGCCTGACCGACTCAGCGTAGACGCACTGTGCGGTTTTGGTGCAAAAAATTTTAATCGCTGTACTGAATTCATACAGCGCGGCCGTTTGCCAAATGCGAGCGCGTCGTTGTTTTTCAGTCACTTCGGCGTTTTTTGCGCGGTTATTGGTTCTGTAATGGTGCGCCCTGATCGAAAATGACTCATGTCGGGGCGCGCGACCAGTCGTTTGTAGTTTCTCGGGGCGGCTTTGACAATGGTTCGTCGTGAAGCCAGCCGCGTTCGCAGGTATGCTGCCGTCCTGTCGCTTGGTGCGCCGTCTCTCGGGATGGACGCTAAGCTGAAAAATGATGACTCGGCGGGAGTGCGCGCAGTGTTCGCTTTAGATCCACGACTTCAACAAGACACGTTACCGATCGGGGATTTCCCACTCTGCCGGTTGCTGCTGTCCAATGATTCGAACTACCCCTGGTTCATTCTGGTGCCACGTCGCGAGGATATCAGTGAGATATTTCAGTTGGGTGTCGCAGATCAACAGCAGCTGTGGCAGGAAACAACCGCACTGGCGGAAATGCTCAAGGACTCGTTCGACGCAGACAAGTTGAATGTCGCGGCCTTGGGTAACGTCGTCAGTCAGTTGCACATGCATGTGATTGTGCGCAAGCGTGAGGACGCCGCCTGGCCGGCGCCGGTCTGGGGTCAACACCCAGCCAAGCCTTATAACTCGGAGCAGATCGCGTTGATTCGCGAGCGGTTGCGCCTGGTATTGACCGATGATTTTACGTTTCTGGAGGGTTGAATCATGAGCCTGGAAGCACGCGTTACCGATCTGGAGAGCCAGCTGGCGTTTCAGGATGACACCATCCAGGCATTGAGTGATGTGCTGGCGACGCAGCAGCGTGCGGTTGAGCGCCTGCAACTGCAAATGGCCGCCTTGCTCAAGCGGCAAGAAGAAATGGCCGGTCAGTTCGAGACGTTTGAAGAAGAAGCGCCACCGCCGCATTACTGAGTGTGACCAACAGACGGGCAACAAAAAACCGCGAACAGCCAGGCTGTTCGCGGTTTTTTTTAGCCTTGAATCAGCGACGCGGCAGAGCGGCGATCACATCTTCGGCTTGCAGGCCCTTGTCACGGTTCATGACAGAGAACTCCACGCGCTGGCCTTCGACCAGAACACGATGACCTTCGCCACGAATGGCCCGGAAATGCACGAAAATATCGTCGCCGGAATCACGGGAAATAAAGCCGAAGCCTTTGGAGGTGTTGAACCACTTGACGGTGCCGGTATCACGGTTGCTCATGTCATAGCTTGGCGAGGTGGCGGCCGGTGAAGATTTGTAGAAGCTGATGGCCAGGTGCAGAAGAACCGCAATCAGTGCAGCAACCAGGCTGAACAGAACGGCAGGTTGACCGGCAATGACAGGCATCGGCGCGATCAGCGTCAGGGTTTGCAGGACGACGGTCAGAACCAGGAGGGCGCTGACCAGGTTTTGCAGTTGATGACGCGGGCCTTTGTTCCAGTAGGGGATAACAGGAGCGAGGGTGAGGTTGAGCAGGCCGAAAAAGGCCAGGTACAACGCATCGGGTTGTTGCAGGTAAGGTACGGCTTCGGATCGCAGGCTAGGGATGAAGGACAACAGCAAGGCTGCTGCGCCCATTAGCAGGTGGACAATTTTCAACATTTTGAGTAACTCACGTTAAGACGGATCACAAGGAAGAGCTGATTGAGCACGGTTCGCTTCAGAACAATAAGAGGCGTTGGACACGTACCCGGTATCAGCCTATGCGCAGCCCCCGGAAAATAGGCGGTAGCGACACACTGCCTATTTAACAGCAAAGCCTGCAGCTACTCAAATCAGGCAGTCCAGCGGTGCCCTGAGGGTCGATTTGTCGCAGGTAACCGGAGAACCCGGGGCTGCGGGGTGCCGGCAGGCTTGCTAGAGTGGTCCTGCACCTGCTGGATGAATTTCATCACCTTTAGGGGAAACGCATGGCAATCGATATCGGTATCAGTGAAGAGGATCGCAAGTCCATCGTCGACGGGCTTTCGCGTCTGCTGTCGGACACTTATGTACTTTATTTGAAAACCCATAACTTCCATTGGAACGTCACCGGTCCGATGTTTCGGACCCTGCACTTGATGTTCGAGGAGCAATATAACGAGTTGGCCCTGGCCGTCGATTCGATTGCCGAGCGAATTCGTGCCCTCGGATTTCCTGCTCCGGGTGCCTATTCTATTTATGCGCGCCTTTCTTCCATTAAGGAGGAGGTGGGTGTGCCCAGTGCTGAAGACATGATCAAGCAACTGGTCGAAGGCCAGGAGGCGGTCACGCGTACAGCACGCGGGATCTTTCCACTGCTCGACAAGGTCAGTGACGAGCCAACGGCTGACCTTCTGACCCAGCGTATGCAAGTCCACGAGAAAACCGCGTGGATGCTGCGCTCCCTGCTGGATCAGTAACAATGTCAGTGCGCGGATGACACCCATGAGGTGTTGTTCGCGCCCTGTCTTCTCGTAACGATTAGTGTCTTTCTGTTGAACGATATTGCGCCCAGGCGTGTAGGAAATTGTCTGGAGTAGGACGGTCTCCATGATCGCCCTTCAGTTGTTGGCTTATCCTACGTTGATGGTCATAAAGTCATCTGGATATAACTTTGCGCCTGCGCTTTTATAGAGAAACAGCTTGTTGCTCTTATAAAAACGCAAGGATGACAAAGGAGTGTCAACGATATGGTTTACGAAGACAGGCGAGGCGAGTGGAGGGGCGGTCCAGTCAAGGATGTAAGGATTGATCCATTTGTCAGCGAATTTGATATGGGCCTGGCCCAGCCTTTATCCCGGTCAGTACGGCTGAATGGCTTTGCAACCTGTTTGCGGCTTGAACAGGTCTACTGGGATATTTTGGGCGACATGGCCAAGGTCAACTGCTGTACGGTCAGTGCGCTGCTGTCCCATGTGGACCGCGAGGTGCATTTGCGTCACGGCGGGGTCAAGAACTTCACCGGGCTGGTGCGGGTTGTGTGCGTCGTGCACAGCCTGAAGGAAGGCGGCTGCGTCGCCATGCCTTAGCCACAGGGGTGGAATGGGTAGAGTGTCGGTCTGTGCAGTCTTACGGCTGCACAGGCTGCATTTAATGGATATAATCCCGCTCTTTGCCGCAAAACCCAGCGTGTGCGGTAGCAATCTGATCGCCGAGACAACCCCCATGCCGATGTACGACTATCAATGTGCTTCCTGTGGTCATCAGTTGGAAGCCATTCAAAAGATCAGCGCAGCACCGCTGGTCGACTGCCCTGCCTGCCAGGCGCCAGAGCTTAAGAAGATGCTGTCCATGCCGGGCTTCCGCCTTAGCGGTACCGGCTGGTACGAAACCGATTTCAAGACCGGTTCCAAGAAGAACCTGGCCGGCGGCGACAAAGCTGACTAGGGTCTTGAACCTGAGTTGAACGACACGTGCGAGCTCTTGCCTCATCTGGCGCCTTTTACAAGGGCAGGATATGAGCAAGGTCTCCAACCGAATTTCGAATTACGAGAAGCGAACCACTACCATGATGCGCAGCCATTATTGCGGCCAACTGAACGAAAGCCTGGAAGGCCAGGAAATTACCCTTTGCGGATGGGTTCACCGTCGCCGTGACCACGGTGGGGTGATTTTCCTCGATATCCGTGATCGTGACGGTCTGGCCCAGGTGGTGTTCGACCCGGACCGCGCTGAAACCTTCGCCGCCGCCGATCGCGTGCGCAGCGAATACGTGGTCAAGGTCACCGGCAAGGTCCGCCTGCGTCCGGCCGGTGCCGGCAACGCCAACATGGCGTCGGGCATGATCGAAGTGCTGGGCTACGAGCTGGAAGTATTGAATGAAGCGGAAACCCCGCCGTTCCCGCTCAACGAGTTCTCCGACGTCGGCGAAGAAACCCGCCTGCGTTATCGCTTCATCGACCTGCGTCGTCCGGAAATGCTCGAGAAGCTGCGTCTGCGTTCGCGCATGACCACCAGCATCCGCCGTTACCTGGACGAGAACGGCTTCCTCGATGTCGAGACGCCGATCCTGACCCGCGCCACCCCGGAAGGTGCTCGCGATTACCTGGTGCCGAGCCGTACTCACGCCGGTTCCTTCTTCGCCTTGCCGCAATCGCCGCAGCTGTTCAAGCAACTGCTGATGGTTGCCGGCTTCGATCGCTACTACCAGATCGCCAAGTGCTTCCGCGACGAAGACCTGCGTGCCGACCGTCAGCCTGAATTCACTCAGATCGACATCGAAACCAGCTTCCTCGATGAAAAAGACATCATCGGCATCACCGAAGGCATGATCCGCAACCTGTTCAAGGAAGTGCTGGATCTGGAGTTCGGTGAGTTCCCGCACATGACCTTCGAAGAGGCCATGCGTCGTTACGGTTCCGACAAGCCGGACCTGCGTAACCCGCTGGAACTGGTTGACGTTGCCGATCAACTGAAAGAAGTCGACTTCAAGGTGTTCAGCGGCCCGGCCAACGACCCGAAATGCCGCGTTGCCGCCTTGCGCGTTCCAGGCGCGGCGAGCATGCCGCGCAAGCAGATCGACGACTACACCAAGTTCGTCGGCATCTACGGTGCCAAGGGCCTGGCGTACATCAAGGTCAACGAGCGCGCCAAAGGCGTTGAAGGTCTGCAATCGCCGATCGTCAAGAACATCCCTGAAGCCAACCTCAATGTGATCCTTGATCGTGTTGGCGCGGTTGACGGCGACATCGTGTTCTTCGGTGCCGACAAAGCCAAGATCGTCAGCGAAGCCCTGGGCGCGCTGCGGATCAAGGTCGGTAACGATCTGAACCTGCTGACGTGCGAGTGGGCACCGATGTGGGTTGTCGACTTCCCGATGTTCGAAGAGAACGACGACGGTAGCTTCACTGCCTTGCACCACCCGTTCACCGCGCCGAAGTGCACCCCGGAAGAACTGGAAGCCAACCCGGCGACCGCTCTGTCCCGTGCCTACGACATGGTCCTGAACGGCACCGAGCTGGGTGGCGGTTCGATCCGTATCCACCGCAAGGAAATGCAACAGTCGGTGTTCCGTCTGCTGGGTATCAGTGAAGCGGAACAGGAAGAGAAATTCGGCTTCCTGCTCGACGCCCTGAAATACGGCGCGCCGCCGCACGGCGGTCTGGCCTTCGGTCTGGACCGTCTGGTGATGCTGATGACCGGCGCCCAGTCGATCCGTGAAGTGATCGCCTTCCCGAAAACCCAGAGCGCCGCTTGCGTCATGACTCAGGCCCCGGGTGTGGTAGATGCCAAGGCACTGCGCGAACTGCACATTCGTCTGCGCGAAACGCCTAAAGCTGAGTAAGGCTGACCAGAAGGGCGCATCTTCGGATGCGCCCTTTCTTTATAGAATGGTCGAGATTTTTATTTGCCGGCTGGCGCGTCATGGCGTGGCGGGCAATGTTTCAAAGAGAATTCGGAGCGAGATATGGCGGGTCATTCCAAGTGGGCGAACATCAAGCACCGCAAAGAACGTCAGGATGCCAAGAAGGGCAAGATTTTCACCAAGTGGATTCGTGAACTGACCGTTGCTGCCCGTCAGGGCGGTAGTGATCCGGGTTCCAACCCTCGTTTGCGTCTGGCACTGGACAAGGCCCTCGGCGCGAATATGAGCCGCGACATCATCGATCGCGCGGTCGCCCGCGGCGCCGGTGCTGCCGACACCGACGACATGGTCGAGCTGACCTACGAAGGCTACGGCCCGGGCGGCGTGGCGGTGATGGTCGAGTGCATGACCGACAACCGCAACCGCACCGCCGCCGCTGTTCGCCATGCGTTCAGCAAATGCGGCGGCAACCTCGGTACGGACGGTTCGGTGGCCTATCTGTTCGAGCGCAAGGGGCAGATTTCCTTCGCCCCAGGCGTCGATGAAGATGTGCTGATGGAAGCGGCGATGGAGGCCGATGCCGATGACGTGGTGACCCACGAAGACGGCTCCATCGACGTATTTACCTCGTTCGCCGGTTTCTACTCCGTGCGTAACGCGCTGGAAGCGGCCGGTTTCAAAGGTGATGATGCGGAAATCGTGATGCTGCCGACCACCAGTGCCGAACTGGACCTGGAAGGCGCCGAGAAGGTTCTCAAGCTGATCGACATGCTTGAAGACCTGGATGACGTGCAGAACGTTTATTCCAACGCGGACATTCCTGAGGCAGTCGCCGCACAGCTCGGTTGATGCATTTATTAAAGATCGCAGCCTTCACAAAGCCCTACGCTGTACAGGTAGGAGCTGGCGAAGCCTGCGATCTTTTGATTTTCAGCGTTTATTTGAAAAGATCGCAGCCTTCGGCAGCTCCTACAGTTACCCTCGAATACTCGCACTAGCTTTGCAGGCGTTATGACTTTAATTCTTGGTATCGACCCCGGTTCGCGCATTACCGGTTATGGCGTAGTGCGAGATACCGGGCGTGGTTGCGTTTACGTGGCGTCGGGCTGCATTCGCACAGGTTCCGGCGAGCTGCATGAACGCCTGCAAATCGTCTATCGCGGCGTGCGCGAAGTCATCCAGACGTACGGCCCGGTGACCATGGGCATTGAAAAGGTCTTCATGGCGCGCAACGCTGACTCTGCATTGAAACTTGGCCAGGCCCGCGGCGCAGCCATCGTTGCCGGGGCGGAAGAAAGCCTGGAAATCGCTGAATACACCGCGACCCAGGTCAAGCAGGCGGTGACCGGGACCGGCGCGGCGAATAAAGAGCAGGTGCAAATGATGGTCATGCACATGCTGAAACTGACCAGCAAACCGCAAATCGATGCCTCGGACGCCTTGGCCATCGCCATTTGCCATGCTCACACCCGTTCCAGCCTGTTGCCCCATGGCCTGGGCACGGCACGCAGTCGTGGCGGACGCCTGCGTCTCTGATAGCATCAGCAATCATTTTTTATGGAGCGAGGGTTTTGCGCCTGTGTCGTCGGCGCAAAACCCTTGCTCTGTCAGTCGCCAGCTGCTGAGCTGGCCAACGCTCAAGGATCTGAAACGTGATTGGACGCTTGCGCGGAACACTGGCTGAGAAACAGCCGCCGCACCTGATTCTGGATGTAAACGGTCTGGGGTATGAGCTGGAAGTGCCCATGACCACGCTTTATCGCTTGCCGTCGGTCGGTGAACCGCTGACCTTGCACACCCATTTGGTCGTACGCGAAGACGCGCAGTTACTCTATGGCTTCTTCGGCAAGCGCGAGCGAGATTTTTTTCGCGAGTTGATCCGTCTCAATGGTGTAGGGCCGAAATTGGCCCTGGCCCTGATGTCGAGCCTGGAAGTCGATGAGCTGGTCCGCTGCGTGCAATCCCAGGACACCTCGGCACTGACCAAGGTGCCGGGCGTGGGCAAGAAGACTGCCGAGCGTTTGCTGGTGGAACTCAAGGACCGCTTCAAGGCCTGGGAAACGGTGCCGGCGATGTTCGCGTTGGTGCCAAACCAGCCGGGTGCGCCAGATGCGCCAGCTCCGGTCGCTACCGCCGAAAATGACGCGGTCAGCGCGCTGATCTCCTTGGGCTACAAGCCGCAGGAAGCCAGCAAGGCGATTTCTGCGATCAAGGAGAAAGGTTTGAGCAGTGAAGACATGATTCGTCGTGCCCTGAAGGGAATGATCTAAGTGATTGAAGCTGATCGTCTGATTACCGCCACGCCCGGCCCTCGTGACCGCGAGGAAGTCCAGGACCGAGCGATTCGTCCTGTCAGCCTGGCCGAGTACATTGGCCAGCCGACCGTTCGCGAGCAGATGGAGTTGTTCATCCAGGCTGCCCGTGGGCGCAATGAATCCCTGGACCACACGCTGATTTTCGGCCCGCCGGGTCTGGGTAAAACCACCCTGGCCAACATCATCGCCCAGGAAATGGGCGTGTCGATCAAGAGCACTTCGGGCCCGGTGCTTGAGCGCCCGGGTGATCTGGCTGCGCTGCTGACCAATCTTGAGCCGCACGACGTGCTGTTTATCGACGAAATCCATCGGCTTTCACCGATCGTCGAAGAGGTGTTATACCCGGCCATGGAAGATTTCCAGCTCGACATCATGATCGGCGAAGGGCCGGCCGCGCGTTCGATCAAGCTGGATCTGCCGCCGTTCACCCTGGTCGGTGCGACGACGCGGGCGGGGATGCTGACGAATCCGCTGCGCGACCGTTTCGGTATCGTCCAGCGCCTGGAGTTCTACAACATCGCCGATCTGGCAACGATTGTCAGTCGTTCGGCGAATATCCTCGGCTTGCCGCTGGACCCGGAAGGCGCCTTCGAAATCGCCCGTCGTGCCCGTGGTACGCCGCGGATCGCCAACCGCTTGCTGCGCCGGGTTCGGGATTTCGCCGAAGTTCGCGCCAAGGGCCACATCACCAAACCAGTCGCCGACCTGGCCTTGAACCTGCTGGATGTCGACGAGCGTGGCTTCGATCACCAGGATCGACGTCTGTTGCTGACCATGATCGAAAAGTTCGACGGTGGGCCGGTCGGGGTCGATAGCCTCGCCGCAGCCATCAGTGAAGAGCGCCACACTATTGAAGACGTGCTGGAGCCGTACCTGATCCAGCAGGGCTATATCATGCGTACGCCGCGGGGGCGAGTGGTGACCCGGCATGCGTACCTGCACTTCGGTTTAAACATCCCGTCACGATTGGGCGAGATGCCCGTGGTAGACGAGTTCCTCGATGCCGTGGACGATTAATAACCTTTGCGCGCTGATTTATTCGGGGTTTGTGCGGTCCCAGGACCGTACTTTCGCCAGAAAGCCGTGAATCAATGAAAAACAGTTGCCTGGCCGGATTGGCAACCTGAGGAGTAAGCACTAGAGTATGCGCGCGCAAAACGGGCTTGAGCCTTTCGCACTTCGTTGTCGCGTTTATTACGAGGACACCGATGCGGGCGGCATCGTGTATTACGTTAATTACCTCAAGTTTATGGAACGGGCTCGAACCGAGCGGCTCCGGGAGCTGGGCTTTGCCCAATCCCAGCTTGCAGGTGAGGACCTGTTGTTCGTCGTGCATTCCAGCGAAGCGCGTTACCACGCGCCGGCGCGACTGGACGACGAGCTGCTGGTAAGCGCTGAAGTAATCGAATTGAACCGTGTCAGCCTGCGCTTCAAACAGCAGGTCAGGCGAGCCACAGATAATGCGCTGCTCTGCGAAGGGCAGTTTTTGGTGGCCTGTGTGCGCACTAACAGTTTGAAACCCCGGGCCATTCCCGAAGCTCTACGTGCGGCCTTTGCCGACGTGAGCGGCGCGGGTACACACTCAAAGCAGGAGATAAAGCGTGGAAGCTAACGTCGTCGACCATTCCTCCATGTGGAGCCTGGTCAGCAATGCCAGTATCGTGGTGCAACTGGTAATGCTGATCCTGGTAGCCGCATCGGTGACCTCATGGATCATGATCTTTCAGCGCAGCAATCTGCTGCGCGCCGGTCGACGTGCCCTGGAGAGCTTTGAAGAGCGCTTCTGGTCGGGTATCGACCTGTCCAAACTCTACCGTCAGGCCGGCAGCAATCCTGATCCGGATTCGGGCGTAGAGCAGATCTTCCGTGCCGGTTTCAAGGAATTCTCCCGTCTGCGCCAGCAGCCAGGCGTTGACCCGGAAGCGGTCATGGAAGGCGTGGCCCGTGCCATGCGCGTCGCCATTTCCCGCGAAGAAGAAAAGCTCGAGCAGAGCCTGCCGTTCCTCGCGACCGTAGGTTCCGTCAGCCCGTACATCGGTCTGTTCGGTACCGTCTGGGGGATCATGAACTCCTTCCGTGGTCTGGCAACTGCCCAGCAAGCGACCCTGGCCACTGTGGCTCCAGGTATCGCCGAGGCACTGATCGCAACCGCGATCGGTCTGTTCGCCGCCATCCCGGCCGTTATCGCTTACAACCGTTTTGCTGCTCGCAGCGAAACCCTGCTGAGCCGTTACTACACCTTCGCCGACGAATTCCAGGCGATCCTGCACCGCAAAGTGCACACCAGCGAAGAATAAGCAGGTAATTTCCAATGGCTTTAATCGCTCGAGCTCGCAAAAAGCGCAAGCCGGTTGCCGAGATGAACGTGGTGCCTTACATCGACGTGATGCTGGTACTGCTGGTCATCTTCATGGTGACCGCTCCGATGCTCAATCAGGGCGTGAAAGTTGATCTGCCCAAGGTTTCCAGCGAAGCCTTGCCGCAGGACAACAACACTCAGGTCCTGACCATTTCGATCAAGGCTGACAAGACCTACTACTGGAACCTTGGCAGCGAAGTCGACACCGAAAAGCAGCAGGACAAGGCCATGACCTTGCCGCAGATGACTGACGCCGTGACCAAGATCATTCGCGCCGGTACTGAAGGTGGCAAGCGTACTCAGGTGTTCATCCGCGGCGACAAGACCGTCGATTACGGTTCCGTTATGGGCGCCATGGGCGGGTTGCAGAAAGCCGGGGTCGGTAATGTTGGCTTGATTACCGAGGCACCCTGATGCAGCAAATGCGAGAGCCGTCCGCCTCGGAAAGCTACTTCTGGCCTAGTGTCTGGGCGCTTGTCTTGCACGTGCTGGTTTTCGGCATGCTGTTTGTCAGTTTCGCCTTCACGCCCGAACTGCCGCCGGCCAAGCCGATTGTCCAGGCGACCCTGTACCAACTGAAATCGAAAAGTCAGGCGACCACCCAGACCAATCAGAAGATTGCGGGTGAGGCGAAGAAATCCGCCGCGCGCCAGACCGAAGTCGAACAGATGGAACAGAAAAAGATCGAGCAGGAAGCGATCAAAGCCGCGGAACAAAAGAAGGAAGATGCGGCTCAAAAAGCCGAAGAATCCAAAAAGGCCGACGAGACGAAGAAAGCGGAAGAGGCTAAAAAGGCTGATGAAGCCAAGAAAGCCGATGAAGCGAAGAAGACCGCCGAAGCTAAAAAGGCCGAAGAGAAACAATTGGCTGATATAGCCAAGAAGAAGTCTGAAGAAGAAGCCAAGAAAGCAGCTGAAGAAGAGGCCAAGAAAGCGGCCGCTGAAGAAGCGAAGAAAAAGATCGTCGAAGACGCGAAGAAGAAAGCCGCGGACGACGCCAAGAAGAAATCTGAAGCTGAAGACGCGAAGAAGAAAGTCGCGGAAGACGCGAAGAAGAAAGCTGCTGCCGATGCTGCGAAGAAAAAATCGCAGGAAGCGGCACGTAAATCCGCCGAAGACAAAAAGGCTCAGGCCCTGGCAGATTTGCTTTCCGACACGCCGCAGCGTCAGCAGGCCTTGGCGGATGAGCAGGGTGACGAAGTCGCCGGTAGTTTCGATGATCTGATCCGTGCTCGTGCAGCGGAAGGCTGGGCTCGTCCACCTTCGGCCCGCAAAGGCATGACAGTCGTGTTGCAGATCGGCATGTTGCCGGACGGTACGTTGACTTCGGTCAGCGTGGCCAAATCCAGTGGCGATGGTCCGTTTGACGCTTCGGCTGTAGCAGCGGTGAAGAATATTGGACGTTTGACAGAAATGCAGGGAATGAAGCCGAGCGATTTCGCTCCGTATCGTTCATTCAAGATGACATTCACACCTGAGGATCTAGCCTTGTGAGAAACCTTCTTCGAGGAATGCTTGTCGTTATCTGCTGCCTGGCAGGGATAGCGGCAGCTGATGAAAAAAACATTCTGGTCACCAGCGGCAGTGATCGGGCCACCCCGATCGCAGTCGTTCCGTTTGGCAACCAGGGCGGCAGCGTTCTGCCGGACGACATGGCCGAAATCATCGGTAACGACCTGCGCAACTCGGGTTACTACTCGCCGATTCCTAAACAGAACATGATCAGCCAGCCAAGCCAGGCCAGCGAAATCATCTTCCGTGACTTCAAGGCGCTGGGTGCCCAGTACGTCATGGTCGGCAGCATTGCTCCTGCGGGCGGTCGCCTGCAGGTCCAATACGCACTGTTCAACGTCGCCACCGAGCAGCAAGTGCTGACCGGCAGCGTGTCGGGCAGCGTCGATCAACTGCGTGACATGTCGCACTACATTGCGGACCAGTCGTTCGAAAAACTCACCGGTATCAAAGGTGCGTTCTCGACTCGTCTGCTGTACGTGACAGCCGAGCGTTTCTCCGAGAAGAACACTCGCTACACGCTGCAACGTTCGGACTATGACGGTGCCCGTGCTGTGACCCTGCTGCAATCGCGCGAGCCGATCCTGTCGCCGCGTTTCGCACCGGACGGCAAACGCATCGCTTATGTGTCGTTCGAGCAGAAGCGTCCGCGTATCTTCATGCAGAACATCGACACCGGTCGCCGTGAGCAGATCACCAACTTCGAAGGCCTGAATGGCGCGCCAGCATGGTCGCCGGATGGTAATCGTCTGGCATTCGTACTGTCGAAAGATGGCAACCCGGACATCTACGTGATGAACCTGGGTTCGCGTCAGATCACTCGTGTCACTAACGGTCCTGGCATCAACACCGAACCGTTCTGGGGTAAAGATGGTTCGACCATCTACTTCACCTCGGACCGTGGCGGCAAGCCGCAGATCTACAAAACCAGCGCAGGCGGTGGTGGTGCGGAACGTGTGACCTTTATCGGTAACTACAACGCCAACCCTAAGCTTTCGGCTGATGAAAAGACCCTGGTGATGATCCATCGTCAGGAAGGTTTCACTAATTTCAAGGTGGCGGCCCAGGATTTGCAGCGCGGAAGCGTAAAAATCCTCACTGATAGCACTCTGGACGAGTCGCCTACTGTTGCGCCCAACGGCACCATGGTAATCTACGCCACCCGCCAGCAGGGCCGGGGAGTCTTGATGCTCGTGTCCATTAATGGACGCGTAAGGCTCCCGCTTCCTACCGCACAAGGCGAAGTCAGAGAACCTTCCTGGTCCCCTTACCTGAACTGACGCGGCGCTACACGTTGTACTTAACACACTGGGGTTCATTAGGAGTTTCACGATGGAAATGCTGAAGTTTGGTAAATTTGCTGCGCTGGCTCTGGCCATGGCTGTAGCTGTAGGTTGCTCGTCCAAAGGCGGCGACAATGCCGGTGAAGGCGCTGTAGATCCAAACGCTGGTTACGGCGCAAACACTGGTGCAGTTGACGGCTCCCTGAGCGAAGAAGCTGCTCTGCGCGCAATCACCACTTTCTACTTCGAATACGACAGCTCGGACCTGAAGCCAGAAGCCATGCGCGCTCTGGACGTTCACGCCAAAGACCTGAAAGCAAACGGCGCTCGCGTTGTTCTGGAAGGCAACACCGACGAACGTGGTACTCGTGAGTACAACATGGCACTGGGCGAGCGTCGTGCGAAAGCCGTTCAGCGTTACCTGGTACTGCAAGGTGTTTCCCCAGCTCAGCTGGAACTGGTTTCCTACGGCGAAGAGCGTCCAGTTGCTACCGGCAACGACGAGCAGTCCTGGGCTCAAAACCGTCGCGTCGAACTGCGTAAGTAATTCGTCATGCGAACGTGCCGTCGTGCTGTAACTGTTTTGGCTCTCAGCCTCGCACCGCTTGCGGTGTGGGCTGCGGTTCCTGTAGTCGATAATGACTCCGGCTATACCAATAGCGGGACTAGTAATCCGCCTGCAGGTTACGGTACGAACGGCGCCTATGCCGGGGGAGGGGTTTCGGCCCCTGTCTCGGCACAGGGCGAGCTGTTCAACCAACTGCAATCAATGCAGGAGCAGATCTCGCGCCAACAAGGCATCATTGAAGTTCTGCAAAATGATGTAGCGCGCATGAAGCAAGAGAACCTGGAGCGATATCAGGATCTTGATCGGCGCATAGGAACCGGCGTTGCACCAGCCGCGACTCCTGATAATTCTTCCGCCGGTGGCAGTTTGAATGCCTCCGGTGCAGCAGCGGGCGCAGCCGCAGGAGCGGCAGCCGCTGCCACTTCCACACAAGCGCCTGCCGCGGGTAGCGAGCCGGCTGATCCGGCGAAGGAAAAACTGTATTACGATGCAGCCTTCGACCTGATCAAAGCCAAGGATTTCGACAAAGCCAGCCAGGCGTTTGCCGCATTCCTGCGCAAGTACCCGAACAGTCAGTACGCGGGTAATGCCCAGTACTGGTTGGGCGAAGTGAACCTGGCCAAAGGCGATCTGCAAGGTGCAGGTCAGGCTTTTGCCAAGGTTTCACAGCTGTACCCCAAGCATCCAAAAGTGCCTGATTCGCTGTACAAGCTGGCTGATGTAGAGCGCCGCCTTGGTCATCCCGACAAGGTCAAAGGCATTCTGCAACAGGTAGTGTCCCAATATCCGGGCACCTCCGCTGCTCAGCTGGCTCAGCGTGATCTGCAGAAAATGTAAGGCTGCTTGACCTGTTTCGAAGAAACCCGCGCTTGTCGCGGGTTTTTTCGTTAGAATTCACGCCCTTTTTATGAAACACGCTTTTTGGGATCTGCGCGGTGGCGGGGTTCCTTGAAGTGCCTGACGGAGGCGGACAGCCTGTTTAGCTGTTATGCCCGTGGCGACTATGCAAGACACATTGAGAATCACCGAAGTTTTCTACTCGTTGCAGGGTGAAACGCGGACTGCCGGGCTGCCCACTGTTTTTGTGCGCCTGACCGGTTGCCCATTGCGTTGCCAATACTGCGACAGCGCCTACGCGTTCACGGGCGGCACCATTCGCACGCTCGACGACATCCTCGAGCAAGTGGCCGGTTTTCGTCCGCGTTACGTCTGTGTCACCGGCGGCGAGCCGCTGGCACAACCCAACGCCATCCCATTGCTCAAGCAGTTGTGTGACGCCGGTTACGAGGTCTCGCTGGAAACCAGCGGTGCCCTGGATATCTCGGCGGTCGATCCACGGGTCAGTCGCGTCGTCGACCTGAAAACCCCGGGTTCGAAAGAAGCCCATCGCAACCGCTACGAGAACATCGAACTGCTCACGCGCAACGATCAGGTGAAGTTCGTCATCTGCTCGCGGGAAGACTATGACTGGGCCGTGTCCAAGCTGATCCAGTACGGTCTGGATCAGCGCGCCGGTGAAGTCCTTTTCTCGCCAAGTCACCATGATCTCAATGCACGGGACCTGGCTGACTGGGTGGTGGCGGACAACCTGCCAGTGCGCCTGCAGTTGCAGTTGCATAAATATCTTTGGAATGACGAGCCGGGGCGCTGAAATGACTGAACAACTGAACACTACCGAAAAACGTGCAGTCATCTTGCTGTCCGGCGGCCTGGACTCGGCGACCGTCGTGGCGATGGCTCGTGCTGAAGGTTACAGCTGCTACACCGTGAGCTTCGACTACGGTCAGCGGTCTCACGCCGAATTGCACGCTGCCGAACGTGTCGCCCGAGACTTGGGTGTTATCGAACACAAGGTCATCGGTCTGAACCTGAACGGTATCGGCGGTTCGGCACTGACCGACAGCAGCATCGACGTGCCGGAAGTGCCGGGTGAAGGTATTCCGGTGACTTACGTGCCGGCGCGCAACACGGTGTTCCTGTCCCTGGCTCTGGGCTGGGCTGAAGTGCTGGGCGCGCGTGACATCTTTATTGGTGTGAACGCCGTGGATTACTCCGGATACCCAGACTGCCGTCCCGAATTTATCGAGTCTTTCGAGCGCATGGCCAATCTGGCGACGAAGGCCGGTGTAGAGGGGAATGGTTTTCGCATTCAGGCGCCATTGCAGAACCTGAGCAAGGCGCAAATTGTCCAGGCAGGCGTGAAGCTGGGTGTCGATTATGGGCTGACTGTTTCCTGCTATCAGGCCGATGATAAGGGTCGCGCTTGCGGCAAATGCGACAGCTGCCGCCTGCGTGCAGAAGGCTTTGCGGCAGCCGGAATCAGCGACCCGACACCTTATTTTTGATTTATTTCAAATTAGGTGTTGAATAGTCCTTAAAAATCAGTATTATACGCGCCACCACACAGCGGGTCGTTAGCTCAGTTGGTAGAGCAGTTGGCTTTTAACCAATTGGTCGTAGGTTCGAATCCCACACGACCCACCATTTTTGTAGCAGTTTTAAAAGTCTGGAAGGCCCACGCAAGTGAGGATTTCCGGATTTTTTTTTGCCCGCGATTTGAGCTCGCATCAAAGCGTGGCTACACCGTGACGCAGGTCAGAATCATCTTTTGCATCCACGGGATATTCTGTAGCCTTGCGCAGCTTCAATGTTGTCCGTGCCTGATGATACTCACTCTCCCGGCGGTACCCTGAAGGGTCCGGAGCCGGGTGTATACTCGACTTTCGCGCGAAAGCGCCTGCAGGTCTTGCGAACATGACGCAGATTTCCGAACGCCTTCTGGTTCAAGCCCACCTCGACGCCAAGCAGCCCAAGCCGCTGACCGCCGAGGAGGAGGCCTATTACCGTGCCGCCATCGCTGCCGAGCTCAAGGCTCAGGACGCGGTGCTGGTTGCTCACTTCTATTGCGATCCGGTCATTCAGGCCCTGGCCGAAGAAACCGGAGGCTGTGTCTCCGACTCGCTGGAGATGGCCCGCTTCGGCAATGCTCACCCGGCCAAGACCGTGGTGGTCGCCGGTGTGAAGTTCATGGGCGAGACCGCCAAAATCCTCAACCCTGAAAAACGCATCCTGATGCCAACCCTGGAAGCGACCTGCTCGCTGGACCTGGGTTGCCCGGTGGACGAGTTCTCGGCGTTCTGCGATCAGCACCCGGAACGTACCGTGGTGGTGTATGCCAACACGTCGGCGGCGGTCAAAGCCCGTGCGGACTGGGTGGTGACTTCAAGCTGCGCGCTGGAGATCGTCGAAAGCCTGATGGATAACGGCGAAACCATCATTTGGGGGCCGGACAAACACCTGGGCACCTACATCCAGCGCCAGACCGGCGCGGACATGCTGCTGTGGGACGGTGCCTGCATCGTTCACGAAGAGTTCAAGTCCAAACAGCTCGAAGACATGAAGGCGCTGTACCCGGATGCAGCTATTCTGGTGCATCCGGAGTCGCCGACGGCGGTGATCGAGTTGGCGGATGCCGTCGGCTCCACCAGTCAGTTGATTGCGGCAGCCCAGAGCCTGCCAAACAAGACCCTGATCGTCGCTACTGATCGCGGCATCTTCTACAAGATGCAGCAGCTGTGCCCGGACAAGGTCTTCATCGAAGCGCCAACGGCCGGTAACGGCGCAGCATGCCGCAGTTGCGCACATTGCCCATGGATGGCGATGAACACCCTTGAGCGCACGCTGAAGAGCTTGAAGGAAGGGACTAACGAGATCTTTGTCGATCCCGCACTGATTCCACAAGCGATTCGGCCGCTCAAGCGCATGCTCGACTTCACCCAGGCCGCGCGGATGAAACTGGCCGGCAACGCTTAAGGGCAAGATCAAAAGATCGCAGCCTTCGGCAGCTCAGGTATACATAGAACCTCGTAGGAGCTGCCGAAGGCTGCGATCTTTTTTTGCGAGCTACTTTGTTTTCTTTGGAATCCGCACGAGCTGGGTATTGGAGTAGATGTCATGCCAGCTGCGTTTCTGTTTGTCGAACAGCGACCAGAAGAAACCCAGCCCGACGCACAGCAAGGACGCGATCGACACCACAAAGCGCAGCAACGCCTGCCACAGACTGATGGATGAACCGTCGGCGTTTTGCACGCGTATGCACCAGACCTGCATCCCCAGGGTCTGACCGGACCAGGTCCAGAATTTGGCGAAGAAACCGAACAGCACAAACAGCAGCACCGTTGACAGCAATGGATCGCCGTCCAGCGCGCCGGCCTCGGTAAGGGTGCGCATTTTGTCTTCGCCGATGATCGCCATCTGGATCATCTTGTAAATCCCGCTGGTGACGATCAGCAGGGCGGTACACAACAAGAAGTCGTAGAACATCGCTGCCAGGCGACGACCCAGGGTGACGGCAGGAAAGTCGCCCTGGGGTTTTAGAAGATGTTTCGACATGGCAGCCTCTGGACGGAAAAAAGAAGCCATTTTACGGATTTACGCGCACAAAAAAGCCCCTGATGTCAGCATCAGGGGCTTTTTCGTAACAGAAGATCAGGCTTCTGCTTGTACTTCGTCAGCCTGCATGCCTTTCTGGCCTTGCACAGCAACGAAAGTCACTTTCTGGCCTTCTTTCAGGCTCTTGAAGCCGTTGCCCTGAATAGCGCGGAAATGCACGAACAGATCCGGACCGCTTTCTGGAGTGATAAAACCAAAACCTTTCTCGTCGTTAAACCACTTGACGGTACCGCTCTGACGTTGGGACATTTCTTATTTCCTTTAACGCAAAAATTAATGACAGCCTCCTTCTTGTGAAAGAGTACTGGGGCTGGTTGCAGGAGAGTAAGAAGACGCCGAACGGGATGTAGCTAACTTGTAGGCTACTGCCCAGGTCACGATTCCAAGCGACCCATGCAAACACAGTGAACAAACTCTACGCCAACTACGGGAGAAAAAACAAGCCCTGTGGAGGGCCCGGATTTGCTCGCGCCGGGGCGTTTATGCCGCAACTAGTGTTGGCTTATGCAATCGCCGTATTCAATTGTTTTCGATCGTTATAAGCAAAGTTCATAAACGAAGCTTACAGGTAAATTGATGCACTGTTTTATGGCGGTTGCGTTACACATTAGTGCGCTGTTAACGCAACCGCGTTACTTATAGAAACAGTCAATCAGCCACGGTAGTAGCGTTGTGGAACAAATGGCATTTTGCTTACAAGCAAAGGCACCTTTTTCCCACGAACAATCGCCCATACCGGCGTATCGAGAGCGATATAAGCACTGTCGACGTAACCCATCGCCAAAGGGCCGCCCAAGGTCGGACCGAAGCCTCCGCTGCAAACCGCACCAATGATGTCGCCTGCTTCATTGACGATCTCTGCACCTTCGCGCACCGGTGTGCGTTCCTGAGGCAACAGGCCAACGCGCTTGCGGCTGACACCGGCTTGTTGCTGTCCGAACACGGTTTCTGCGCCAGGGAAGCCGCCGGCACGTACGCCATCAGCGCGACGAGGCTTGGAGATGGCCCACAGCAGGCTTGCTTCGATCGGGGTGGTCTCGGTGTTCATGTCGTGGCCGTAGAGGCACAGGCCGGCTTCCAGGCGCAGGGAGTCGCGAGCGCCAAGGCCGATGGCCGCTACTTCAGGTTCGGCCAGCAGGGTGCGAGCCAGGGCTTCGGCGTTGGCGGCCGGTACGGAGATTTCGTAACCGTCTTCACCGGTATAGCCCGAACGGCTGACAAAGCAGTCCACACCCAGCAGTTTTACGCGGGCGAACTGCATGAAGGTCATCTTCGCGACTTCAGGTGCCAGGCGCGCGAGCACGGTGACAGCGGTCGGACCTTGCAGCGCCAGCAGCGCGCGTTCTTCAAACAGCGGCTCGATAGTGCACTGGTCGCCGATGTGTTTGCGCAGATGCGCCAGGTCCTGGTCCTTGCAGGCGGCGTTGACCACCAGGAACAGTTCGTCGTTACCCAGGTTGGCAACCATCAGGTCGTCGAGGATGCCCCCGGTCTCGTTGGTGAACATTGCGTAGCGCTGCATGCCCACCGGCAGGTCAATGATGTCCACCGGCACCAGGGTTTCCAGCGCCTTGGCGGCATCGGCGCCGGTCAGGCTGATCTGGCCCATGTGCGAGACATCGAACAGCCCGGCCTGATCACGGGTGTGCTGGTGTTCTTTCATCACACCGAGCGGGTATTGCACCGGCATGTCGTAGCCGGCAAACGGCACCATGCGGGCGCCGAGTTCGATGTGCAGTGCGTGCAGCGGGGTTTTCGACAGTTGTTCGGTGGACATATTCAGCTCCTGAAAAAGTGTGCAGATGCGCGTAAGCATCAGCACTCGATAATGTTGACCGCCAAACCGCCACGGGCGGTTTCCTTGTATTTGCTTTTCATGTCGGCGCCGGTCTGGCGCATGGTGCGGATGACCTTGTCGAGTGAGACGAAGTGTTGACCGTCGCCGCGCAGGGCCATGCGCACCGCATTGATTGCCTTGACCGACCCCATGGCGTTGCGCTCGATGCAAGGCACTTGCACCAGCCCGCCAATCGGGTCGCAGGTCAGGCCGAGGTTGTGTTCCATGCCGATTTCGGCGGCGTTTTCCACTTGCTGTACGGTGCCGCCAAGCACTTCGCACAGGGCGCCGGCGGCCATGGAGCACGCCACGCCAACCTCACCCTGACAGCCAACTTCGGCGCCGGAGATCGAGGCGTTTTCTTTATAGAGAATGCCAATCGCGGCCGCGGTCAGCAGAAAACGCACGACGCCGTCTTCGTTGGCCCCGGGGATGAAGCGCATGTAGTAATGCAAAACAGCGGGGACGATCCCTGCCGCACCGTTGGTGGGAGCCGTCACCACGCGCCCGCCGTTGGCGTTTTCTTCGTTGACCGCCAGTGCGTAGAGGTTGACCCAGTCCAGCACCGACAGCGGATCTCGCAGGGATGATTCCGGGTTCTTGCACAGTTGCCGATGCAGCGCGGCCGCACGGCGCTTGACCTTCAAACCGCCGGGCAGGATGCCTTCGTTGCGGCAGCCGGCAGCGACGCAGTCCTGCATGACTTGCCAGATTTTCAACAGGCCGGCGCGGGTTTCCGCTTCCGGGCGCCAGGCACTTTCGTTGGTCAGCATCACCTGGCTGATGGACAGGCCGTAGGTGGTGCAGTGACCGAGCAGGTCCTTGGCGCTTTTGAACGGGAAGGTCAGTGGCGTGGCGTCTTCGACGATACGGTCTGCGCCGGCGGCGTCTTCATCGACCACGAATCCGCCGCCGACCGAGTAGTACTCGCGGCTGCGGATTTGTATGCCCGCGGCATCGAAGGCGCGAAAGATCATGCCGTTGGGGTGATAGGCCAACGGTTTGCGGATCATCGCCAGGTGCAGCTTTTCATTGAATTCGATGGCGTGCTCACCGAGCAGGTTCAAGCGACCATTGCCTCGAATCTCTTGCAGACGTGCGGCGACGGTTTCGGTGTTCACGGTGTCCGGGTGTTCGCCTTCCAGGCCCAGCAACACAGCCTTGTCGCTGCCGTGGCCTTTACCGGTGGCGCCGAGTGATCCGTAGAGCTCGACTTTGACGCAGGTGGTTGCGGCCAGCAGCCCTTCACGGCGCAAACCTTCAGCGAAACGAGCAGCTGCACGCATCGGGCCGACGGTGTGGGAACTGGAGGGGCCGATGCCAATCTTGAACAGGTCGAACACGCTTAAAGACATGGTTGTTCTCCGGTTTCTTGTTATAGGTATGGGCGCAATCTGGTGCTTTGCACGGTCCCCTGTGGGAGCGGGCTTGCTCGCGAATGCGGTGTATCAGTCACCATCAATGTTGCCTGACCCACCGCATTCGCGAGCAAGCCCGCTCCCACAAGGGGATATGTAGTGTTCTTGAAAGTGGGGGCAGGCGAACCCGCCCCCATCAGTTTTAAGCGTAGCTTTCGATCGAAGGGCAGGCGCAGATCAGGTTGCGATCGCCAAACACGTTGTCGACGCGACCGACCGGTGGCCAGTACTTGCCTTCGATCAGCGACGCTACTGGATACACCGCTTGCTCACGGCTGTACGGATGCGTCCATTCACCGACGATTTCCGCCGCGGTGTGCGGGGCGTTTTTCAGCGGGTTGTCGTCCTTGTCCAGGGTGCCGTTTTCCACCGCGCGGATTT